>JANPNA010000230.1:0-17002 GCA_031427235.1 Pirellula sp. | reverse complement strand
GACCTGTCAGATGATTCTGTCGGTACCACAATCAAGCGAAGAATCACTTCGAGGGAAGCCAATTGGCGAACTCCAATCGCTCGCGGACGGTCTCCAAAGTGCATTGCGAAAACGGGTTAACTGACGATTTTTGCTAAATCCAGTTCTCTATAAAAGATCGGAACTGAGCATAATCGGTCTCTGAATACGGACAGAATGCTGCACCGGTGGGTTCAATTGGCTGGCTTGCACAGAAACAGCGTATTCCCTGTGTTTTCTCCATAGAGTTTTTAAGCGTTTTCGCTTTTCTATCGACACCCAATCAGGCCATTACAGGTTGTTGCACTGGGAGGTTTCTGGTCGATACTCACTGCGGTTTTCATACTTCGCCTCGATTTGCGAGGTCGTTTTGGCGTTGCATGCATAGCTTCCAACAGCCATGCATCAGGTTGCGTCGATGCTCGGTGATTTCCTTGATGCGATTGCTTTGGCAGCTTCATGAGCTCGTCACCAATCTGGAATGGGAAGATCGTGATTCGTTAGGCTCTCACAATGCGAATCGATGACTATCCTCGTGAGGCAATCCGGCAAGCTGTAGAGAACTTGCTGCGGTAGATGTTTATCGAACTCGAACCAAGTCTGTACGATTCCTTGAATCTCCTTTTTGACTCGAACGTTCTTTTGAAAGTACAGGCTCCAGTCCTCGAGCGTTGTCCAGCTCACTGCATACATCGCGATGACTCGCTGGGTGATGGCGATTATGGCTCGCGTTGTTCTTGCATCTTGAAAGCCAAGCGATGACATCTCGGGGGTCTTGCATCTCGCACACTTAGGGAGATTTCTTTCTGCTTGCTTCCGCTCCGTCTGTTGCGGTTCGTCTTGCTTCGGTTCGTCTTGCTTCGGTTCCGTCGCTGGCGATGCTGATGCTGGTGCCGAACTGGCCTCTGATGACGAATAGTAGTGAATGTCGTTTTTTTCGTTGTACTCGATTAGCAGTTGGCAGCATTGATCAAGTCTTGCCGTGGGTCCTATTCCATGATCGACAGGTGCCAGGGGTCGACAGGTGCCAGGCGCTCACCAAATTTTAGGCGCTCAGCAAATTTTCTTTCTGATACTGGAACGCATGCTTGGCCCATTACAATCGAATCAGCTAGAATTTGTTGATAGTGTCCTATCCCGGTGACCGAAGTGGATGATTTGTTTATGGCTGCAAAGATTGGCATTCGAGCTTGGATTGATTTCGCGTTTCGAAAAATCTTCGGTAAGCCTGGAAATGAGATTTGCTTAATCAGCTTGCTCAATTCGGTGCTGGAGCTCAATCAGCCCATCGTTTCGGTCGAGTTTCTCAATCCTTTTTCGTACAAAGACTTCGAAGACGACAAGCTGGTTTGCGTCGATGTCAAAGCCACTGATCCATTAGGAAGAGTTGCGAGAGCTGCTCCCTGGATTAGCGTTTTTGCAAGCAACCAACGAACTACGGGATATCCAAGAAATAACAGAGGAGAAGGAAATGTACGATTCCAGAGAAAAAGCCACCCTCGACTACGAGTCGAACCTGATTGACGCTCGTCAAGAAGGTCGTCAAGAAGGTCGTGAAGAGAGACTAGCCAATGGTGAGGCGATTGGCCGAGTGAAGACCTACCAAGAGCTAATAGGAGAAAAAGTCACGTCGGACGAAGAATTGTCACGAATGACGGTTGATCAACTCGTATCTATGATAACGCAATTGCAAGCTCGTTTGCGTGAGCGAAACGCATAAGAGCATGCAAGTTCGGGGTATGCTGTATGGTGCAAAAAGTCGAACGACGGGTTGGCTAGCAGTTTTGCGATAAAATTTGGTTTGCGTGAATTCGAGTTCTCGAACGATAGTTCGCGCAAAGCCAATTGGGATTTCCACAATTGGTTCGGAATTTCGCTCCACGCGCGGACCTCGAGACAGTTGATTCAGAACAGCGTTCGAGTCCTTGGAACGAAATCACTACGCTGCACGTCGATGATAGTACTAAAGAAGCCCACCTAGCTCATGCTCACAGTGGATCGTGCCTGCGAACAGCTCGTCCGGTGGAGGTTTGATTCGAAGGTTTTTCAGACCTTGGTGATTCCGATGGCGATGATAGTAGTCGACGTATTTCTCAACGGTGCTGCGAAGCGAGCCTTCCCCAAAGAAGATCATCTTACGCAAGCATTCGGTTTTGATGCTGCGGAAAAAGCGTTCGATGAACGCGTTGCAATTTGGACTTTTGGGTGGCAATTGAACCGGTTCTGTACCAGCCTTTTTCAAATGCTCTCGGAACTTTAACGTGAACTTGGTATCCCGATCGAGAAGCAGGATTTTCTTACCTCGCAAGAATCCGGTTTCGACCTTGGTCACCTTGTTTGCAACCTCCATCATCCACTCTTGGTTGGGATGTTCACGCGAAGCGAAAGCTGTCATCACCCAGAGGAGTAAATACCAGGGTTGCATTTGGATTTGCCGAGAATGTTTTTAGTGTGACGTAACTGCAATTCGCGAAGACAGGAAATGCAGTTACTCGGTAGAATATTGGAATCCGCACGCCAGCGCGGTGCGACAGCGGGCGTTACATTGAGGCTCGCATGATGACTCATTCTTCACTTTGCAATCTGGACAACTGCGGCGTACCAATCGTTGTGCCAACACGGAAACAAGACTACTGGCAAGCAAGTAAGGCTCAATTCCTAGGTCCATCATGCGCGTAACAGCGCTCGCCGCGTCATTGGTGTGCAAAGTACTGAATACTAAATGGCCGGTAAGGGCGGCTTGGACGGCCATCATGGCCGTCTCGGCATCGCGGATTTCGCCGACCATGATCATGTCTGGATCCTGCCGCAAAACGCTTCGGAGCCCACTTGCGAATGTCATCCCCTTCTTGAGATTGATCTGAGTCTGGGAAATACCTTCAAGTTGATACTCAATTGGATCCTCCAACGTCACGGCGTTCCGTTCCCGCGTGTCGAGTTCTTGCAGCGCCGAATAAAGCGTGGTGCTCTTGCCACTGCCTGTTGGCCCTGTTACTAGGATCAGACCATGCTCTACCGAAATGGCGTTTCGAAATCGTTGGAGCGATAGCGGATCCATTCCGAGTTCGGGCAGGCGGTAAAGTCTGGCACTTTTGTCCAGAAGCCGAACTACGATACGTTCCCCGTGACTAGATGGCATCGAAGCAATTCGCAAGTCGATAACCCTTTGTCCAACATTGACAGTTGCCCGCCCGTCCTGTGGAAGTCTCTTTTCCGCGATATCCATGCGTCCGGCGACTTTGATGCGAGTAAGGACTTCTTCCTGAAGCGACTTTGGTATTTCGCGGGTATCGAAGAGAACGCCATCCATCCGCATTCGGACGACCATAGCGTTTTCGACGGGTTGGAAATGAATATCGGAGGCTTGTTGTTGCACTGCGTCGAACAGAATGCGATTGACCAGCTCGATGACAGGAGTATCCGATTGGTCTTGGAGAAGGTCGTTCGTGTCATCTGCGGAAATCAGTACGGCGGCTACTGGATTTTCGGCATTCGCACTTGGCTCTTGAGTTCGATTGGCAAGCCGATTGGCTTCAAAAGCTTGATCGATCCGCCGATGGAGCTCGATGTCGTCAACAACGACGGAGCTTAGGGGATCCTTCAAAAGTCGCCGAATCGAATCCACCACGAATGGTTTGGTACTGTCCGACACGAAAAGTTTGTAAGTCCCAGTGTTATCGCGATCTGTCGGTGGCGTTTTCAGCGCTCCGGCGTGTCAAACCGGAGCGTAATCCAAGTAACGGAGTCGATTGGCCCTTAGAAGCGTAATTTGCAACTTTCATCCGAGGTTCTTGGATTGCATTTGAGGTAGTTTTGTAGTGGCGTCCAACGTATACTCAAGCCATCTCTTCAGAGGGCCGACTTGTGAACAAGACGATACGCGCCAACGACTTTCCATCCATCCATCGGCTTTACTGTAGCACAGCTTGGCCCACCATCTTTGCCGGTTCCTGGAATCGTGGCTAGTAGTAATCGCTTTGGAACTTCCAAGACCGAGTCAATCATATCCCATGTTATTCCCTTCAAGGGAATTTTGATTCGACGTTGCCAACAACTGTCGATCTGTCCGGCAGACTTTCCAATGTCAATGTAAACGAATCGTCCAGTCGGTGGACCTTGAGCAATGGGGCCGACAAAATTTGGTGGCCCATCGGCACGATTTCCTTTGACAGTGATAGTACAGTCAAGTTGAAGGTTGGCAGCTTTTGATCGTTGGACTTGAATGGTTTTGTAATCATTGCCCGTGCCCTCTTGAATACCAAAGTCAACTCCAGGCGGAGGATCAACGAGGACGATTCGTAGAGGCACAACGATTTCCGATTTTGGTTCCTTTGGCATATTACTCCTTAGCCTCTCCATAAAATACAGCCAACCAAACTGTTGGCTCGTCCTGCGTGGTCCATTCAACCCGATGCTTCTGATGTGCAGGGATGTTGATGAAATCGCCGGGCTTCAACTCTTTGTTTATCCCCTCAATCGACAATCGTGCCGCACCTTGTAGCACGATGACCCATTCGTGCTGGTCTTGATCGTACCAAAAGCCTTCGGGCGATGCGTGCCCATGCGAAACAATTCGTTCAATGCGCAAGTGATTTGCATCGAGCAATGTAGTAAATAGCTCGTCAGGCAGGTTTGACGGTAGATTGGTGAAGAGGTTTTTCACTATTGTTTATGTTCTTCGAATTCCGAGTTCTCTTTTTTGGTTTGTCAACGCTATGGATCGCCCGTCTTCCTAATCGCTCTTATTTCGGCTTTCCCTGCCATTGAATTGGCTTCAGGCCCGCAAGCATCTTTTGCAACTGTTTAATGTTCATTGCTGGCGAGCAGGAATGTAGGATTGCATGGCAATTCGGGCAGACAGGTCGTAGGTCAGTGATTGGGTCTACTTCGTACTGCGCACCGACCTCGGCAAGTTCACATAGATGTCGGTTGGCTTGACCTTTTCCTCGACCTCGAAGTGTCCAAATGCCAACCCGTCTCGTGACAGAACGATTATGTCAGCGTTCTTTCCCTGGGTATAACGGTAACGGCCCTTCTCCTTGGCGAAGATGTCGCCTTTGAGATGCTGCGTGAGATTACCGGGCATCGGAAAGCCTAACTCGGATTTATCTGGATTCCCGTAAATCCAGATGCTTCGCTCAATAGGTTGTTCCATCAGCCACCTTGGTTAACGTGATACTTGTATGCCATGTACGAAAGGCCGTCGCCACGCAAAACGTGAGCGAAGTTCCAGGCTTTGTTAAAGATCTGTTGCGAGTCGTTCGTCATGATTTTGGATTTGCCTGATTTGACGTTTTGCCCAGTTGATAGAATTCAGGCGGGGGCGGTGGGCTGCGGCGAAGGTTCGGGGCTGCGGCAAGCTTTTTGGCAAGCAACATCTATTTCGCCGTGTCGGTCGGCCAGCCAGTTACCTTGGCGTGATTCGGATTCTTCGCCAAGGGGTCTGCCGAAACCGTAAGTCGTTGATTTGAGAATATCGGAACTAAAACATCAACTCGCCCATGAAGCGTCCGACCGCTGTCGCCGGCAACATCACTTCCGATTCGCCACAGCTCAATTTCCAATGCCTGGGCGAGACGCGTCACAGAAAATTCCAGGTCTCCTGGTGGCATGAAGGCGTCATGCTTGATGGTTTGATCAGATCGAAACCATTTGCTGTACATCAGGTATCGAGTGACAATCTCATCCGCTGTTACCTCCGGCACTTTCGCGGGGTCCAGCATCGTTACACCTCACACGCCAACCGTTGGACTTTGTCTGGTAAGCCATCGAAAATCGGGACAGTACCGCAATGTTCTTCGCTCCCAAACAACCCAGCGTAGTGAATGAAGCCATCGGGATTGATGCTGATTGAAAAGGTTCGGGTCGGGCTTCGATACCATTCCAACGTCAACATCCCGTCCGGCTGTGCTCCAAGGGACGGACGTGGAAATCCTAACGGCAACGATTCGATGAGTCTGTATGCTGCTTGGTAGGTGTCCTGGTCGACCGGCAATGCATGGTAACCATCCCAATTCGGTTGCCCGCACTCGTTCCAGACTTCCCAAAGCTCTTCAAGAGCCTCGCGATGGCCAAGCGTTGACCTGCGAACCTCACTTTGAGTACGGCGCGCAGCCTGATCAATGAACTCGGTAAACCTGATTTGTTGTTGCATAATCTTGCTCATCTTCCGCCTCACACGAATGAATTCACAGCACCTTCTGTCAACAGTTCAAAGAACCCTTATCCTTTAGCCAACGCATCTGCCGGAGCGCATCATCCAATGCCTCTGGCTCATTCGGAATTGCCTTTGCTGCGTCTCGGAACGGCTCCCAGTGTTCGTAAGATTTTGTTCGGCTAAAGACCAATCGATCCCTCAAGAATTGCACAACATTACAACCACCCTCGGAGGTCAGACGCATGCCAACGAAACCTCGTTTCTCGTGCTGGACGACTGGTACATTGTCTCCATTCGACAGCGTTGCGGTGAGTCCGAAGGCTTGCATGGAATATGCCTGCGCGTACATGGGAAGTTTTTCGGCTAGAGTTTTTCGTAGCGATTCAGGCTCCATTTGATTCTGCGCGTGCGCCTGCCAATGAATGATCGCTTCCACGATAGGGGAGCGTGAAAGTCGTGGAAACGGTTCATTTAGATTGAGCGTAAAGACGCTGGCCGATACTTGGTTGTTCAGCAAACTTGCACCCACGGATCCCAAAAACGACTGGAGCATGGAAAACGAATCCTTAGACCTTCGAGAGCCTGGGGCGTGGACTCAGCAAGCCACTGTCGAACTAGCCACTCAAGTGGTTTAGCACTTGAAGGACACCGTTCAAATGGGCCATTCGTGGGCCGTAACGGTCTAGAAATTCCGCGAATACATACTCGCTGTCGGTCAGCGCGTCTTTGGAATCTGCGACTTCATCGGCGAGATTCTGCAGGAATTCTGTCTGCACATTGGACAACGTCTCTAAGGCTTCTTTGCAGGATCGGACCAATTTTGGGTGGGCATTCCGCCATTGGGTGAGCTCGTTTTGCCGCTGCGAGTTGGCTTGATTGCTAGCTTGCAAAACCTGCTTGTTCACCTGCAGGATTTGGTCCAACAATTGATTTTGCCTTTGCTGGGATTCGATCAGTTGTCGGGTTAACGCTACCAACGCCGCACCCACTTCCGCTGGTCGGGGTGGGGTATTTGAGGATGCGTCGGCTGAGACATCGATACTGAAGACTGGGGAATAATGTGCTGGATCGTGGGCCATGGTGATTGCGCAATCTGTTCAACGTGAGTATGACGAAACCGGCTGGATCAATTCAGATTTTTTCAAGTTCGTAAGAAAACCTAGTATAGTCGTGTTGCAGCGCAAAAGTCGAGCATCCCAATTGGGCTTTTGTAAACTTTGCCGATTGAATCGCTTATAACCAATACTCCGGATGATAGGCGAAGTCCGGTCGCACTGAACGAATCGTTGGGAGACGGACGAAGCTATCCTGCCTGCCGAGTTTTTCGGAAGGCACATCCTGGTCGGATCTCGGATGAAAGTTGGTATGGAAGCAAATACACACAACAAGACGATCTCCCTTGGTTTCGTAACGGTTCGCCACCATCCTGCCCACGGGTATTTTGGCGGCTACCTGATAGTCAACAGTCTTGCGCGACCGTTAGAATTTCACTGCACGCTGCCGGTTCAACCGACTCGAGCACAGCAAATCCTTTACGGCAGTACACTCGGCGAATTTGTTTGTGGAGAACAGATCGCACGTGCGCTGGTAGCAAAGGCTAAGGGCACGCCGCAAGTGCTCTTTTCGGACACCTTGGCCGTGCTCACCCTGCGACACATGCAGTCGATCCCGATGGCGGTCATGGATTCCTCGAAGGAAGAAAACGGTGCGCTTCCACGTCCAGACTGCCAGCGAGTCGATTACCATCGGTTCAAGGCGCTAGGAAGGCAGTTTTCGGTATTGCCGGAGTTTGCGGAGGACGCTGAGGTGATTCTAGGACTCTTTGGTTCGGACAAGCCACCGATCGATTTGCTCGAACCGTTCGGCAGGATAGAAGAAGCTCTGATGGAGGCTCACCCGTCAACCAAGGCAGCCTAACGATGACCCATCAAGACAATGCCCTGTCAGAAATGACTGTGGAATCCAATTGGTTTTCCGGCGAACTAGCCGTTCCGTTTTTCGATCCGATGGAGGAATTGTCGGGCGATCTTTTGATTTCGTTTTCGGATGTTTGCTCATCGGAATCACTCGTCTTTGAGTCGTTAAAGGTCTTGCCCATTCAATTGTCACAGACGCTTCCTCGCACGATTGGATTCGCATTCCCAGATTCCCCCCAATGGACCGCCCCTGAACCGAAGGTCAGTAAACCCAATTCTAAAAACCTGGCCAATGAGCCCGCTATGAATGAAGAAGGGGCGAATGATGCGACCCTTGACGAAGGTATGGACGATTTCAAGCCTCGTAAGACAATCACCCGAATACGCCCGCCCGGAGACTTGGTTCGACTTGAAGACCGACTGTACTACGTCCTGCAACCGCCGCTGGAAACCATCATTCAGTCGGCCAAGCTTACCTTTCCATTTCAGCCGTTCCCGTACCAGATGGAGGGGATCGCATTCTTGTTCCCCCGCGACGCAGCCATTCTGGCTGACGAAATGGGGCTCGGGAAAACCATGCAAGCCATTACGGCAATACGTATGCTGTTGCTCTCGGGTGAGCTCAAGAATGTGCTGCTGATTTGCCCCAAGCCACTTGTCACGAACTGGATGAGAGAATTCCGTCAGTGGGCGCCTGAGATTCCACTCGCCATCATCGAAGGTGATTCCGCCAAAAGGAATTGGATTTGGACGAACCCGCAAGCCCCCGTCAAGATTGCCAACTACGAATTGATGATGCGGGATCGGGACGTGTTTGAAGACAATGCGCTCCACTTCGATTTGGTTGTCCTAGATGAAGCCCAACGCATTAAAAACCGAAACAGTACCACCAGTGAAATCGTCCGATCGATCCCTAGAACTCGGTCGTGGGCACTAACTGGCACTCCGATCGAGAACTCCGTCGAGGATTTAGTCAGCATCTTCGAATTCCTTGTACCAGGATATTTGCGTGATGACATGCACCTAAAATCACTTGGCAAGGCAACGCGAGATTATATTCTGCGTCGAACGAAAGATAAAGTATTGACGGATATGCCCCCAAAACTGTTCCGGCCTGCAGAACTAGAGCTAACCGGTGAGCAACGTGCCAGTTACCGAACAGCGGAAGAAGATGGAATCGTCCAATTGTCTGCGATGGGAGAATCGGTGACCATCCACCATGTGTTTGAGCTCGTCCTGAGACTCAAGCAGATCTGCAATTTCGATCCAGCCACGGGCGCAAGCGCCAAGTTAGAACGGTTAGAAGCGGACTTGGAAGAGGTGGCGGCTAGTGGCCAAAAGGCGATTATTTTTAGCCAATGGGTCAGTACGCTCGAAGTGCTCGGCGAACGGTTGGCCAAGTACAATCCGCTTTACTACCACGGTGGCGTGGCATCGAACAAACGCGATGGCGTAATCGATCAATTCAAGAACAATCCCAAGAACAAAGTCATTCTCATGAGCTACGGTGCGGGAGCCGTTGGACTGAACCTTCAGTTTTGCCACTACGTGTTTCTGTTTGACCGATGGTGGAACCCAGCCGTGGAGGATCAAGCCATCAATCGTGCGCATCGACTGGGTGTTAAACAACCCGTTACGGTGACTCGCATGATGTCGCTTGAAACCATCGAGCAACGTATCCACGATGTCCTCGAGGAAAAGCGAGAGCTATTCAACAACTTGTTTGCAGAAACAGGAACTCCGCAAAATCTAGGGCTTAGTCAAAAGGAGATCTTCGGACTCTTTGGTCTCAACGTGCCCAAATACCAGCCCAAGGCTGCCTGATCACGAGTGCTTCGTCCAGATAAGATTTCTTGGTTTATGAAGTGGCGTAAGCTTCCAGCTTGCGATTTCCTTTTGGTCGATTCGATGGCAGGCAAGATGCCTACCCCACTTTAGAATCTAGACAATGCGCTAGTGCTATTCAGGACGTTCACCGACGGCCATACCAATTTTGATTTCACTATTGTCGCGATCGATGGTGAATTCGACCGTGTTTCCCACCGGTGTTTTGCCGATTTCGAAAATCAAGTCCGCGACTCCTTTGATGCGAAGACCGTTCATTTCGACGATGGTGTCTCCCACTTTTATACCAGCACTCGCGGCCGGAGATTTGGCGAACACGCTTCGGACGACAGCACCGCGTATCGGAGCTTTGGCTGCATCAACGTCACGGTCGAGACGTGGCTCTGAATCCGATTGCGATATGCGTTTCCCTTCAGAAGCCTTTACAAGCTCAACCCCTAGCCATCCTCGTTTCATTTTCCCAGATTCAAGGATCTGCTTGAAGACTAGTCTGGCGATATTGCTGGGAATGGAAAAACTGACACCTCGGTAGGACTCCCCAACGATGGCGGTGTTAATTCCGATCAATTCTCCGCGACCGTTGACCAACGGACCACCGCTGTTTCCTGGATTCACAGCCACATCGCTTTGCATCAAGTCACTGTATCTCGCCATAGCTTTTTGCTTGGTTCCCCGAGTCGGTGGGTTGCGGATCGAGTCCTCGTAACTGGTTCCGCTCAAATCCAACCGGTGCTTGCTGCTGAGGATGCCAAATGTCACCGATCCCGTCAGACCGAATGGACTGCCGACCGCCCACACCGGCGAACCAACCTCGATGCTGTCGCTGTCCCCCCAACTGATTGGCAATATGTCTTGTGCACTGATTTTCAGGACTGCCAAGTCGGTCGGTACATCGAAACCGACAAGCTCGGCGACACAAGTGCGTTCGTCAGCCAGGATGACGTTGATTTGAGAACCCTCGTCCAAGACATGATAATTTGTGAGTATGTATCCGCGGTCATCGACGACGATCCCGCTGCCTTGTCCGACTTTCATGCGTTTTGGAATCGAGCGAACGATTTCCTCCAGACTCGGTTCCGGGTCATTCGATTCCACGGCATTCATCATGATATGAACAACACTGGGACTGACCCGTTTTGCTACGGTTTGTGAAATCGTGCTAAGCCCCTCCCAAGAGACACTTTCCAGTTGTTGGCCTGCCATTTCGTACTCGGCCCGAAGCTGTCCACGATGCCATGAATACCGTGAAAACTCCAGCACGGACGGCAACATGAACCGCAATGCCATCAATAGAACAAGCACTACCACCAAACTGAGAAAAGTGGACAAAAGCAGTGATGCGGCTGTCGGCTGCTTGGCGGAAACGGCAAAATGCTGGCTGGCTTGTGCAGTAACTTCAGGCTGGATTGCAACTGCGTTGGCCTGAATTTCCAACGTGCTGTCGGGCGTTGAAGGCACCGAGGTGGGTTCCAACTCACTCATCGAAGCATGCCTTTTTGCGAAAAACCAACACGGCGAGATCGGAAATACATCCGTTGCCTGCGACTCGCGGTTAAACGATTGCGGCTCGGGGGTTAAACGATTGATCTCCATTCTAACCGACCAAGACGGGAGGCGGCAATCATTTAACTGGTGATTGATGGTGACTTTCCGCCTGTGGGCCAGTGAACTCTGGCTCGATTGCGACTAAAATCGTCCCAAACATTAAGAACCAATCACTTGCTGGACTATGGATCGGTGAAAGCTCAAACTACGATCGATTTAACTGCCGTCATCACGACGCCTGAAAATATTCAGTTCGAATACCGAATCGCGGGTCCATTTCGTCGATTGCCGGCACTTCTGTTGGACTTCGCGATTCGGACGATGTGCTTGATTGCGTTTTTCATGCTGATGGTGTTTGTCGGCGTTGCGGTCGCATTTCCGTTCGGGGTGATGGTTTTCGTGTTTCTGATATCGTCCTTTGCGCTCGACTGGTTTTACGGGATTTTTTTCGAAACCTTTTGGAATGGTCAGACTCCTGGGAAATGGCTGACCAAGATCCGAGTTCTTTCCGTGGATGGTCGACCGATCAATGCTTTCCAAGCAACGGTTCGCAATTTCCTTCGACTCGCGGACTTTGCGCCAATGGTATCCTTGGAGATGTTTGCGGCAGATGCGCCACCAGCCTATGTCATTCCAACCTTCCTGGTCTCTTTGATTTGCATGACGTTGACATCGCGGTTCCAACGCTTAGGGGACTTGGCTGCCGGCACGATGGTCGTTGTCAATGAACGCTCTTGGGTGCCAACCAATGTCAAATTGGAAGATGCCCGAGTGGTGTCGCTCAGTGAGCACGTACCGCCTAATTTTCGGATGAGTTCCACTCTTGCAAAAGCAATAGCATTGTACGCGGAACGCCGAAGTCGGATCTCGATTGGGAGGCGAACGGAGCTTGCCTCGCATTTGGCGAAACCTCTCTTAAAGCTCTTTAATTTCCGAGACGATACGAGCCCGGACCTGCTTTTGTGCGCACTTTATTACCGCGAGTTTGTTTCCAAGGAAGCCTTCTCGGATGCGAAGCGTTTTGCTCCGCCACCCACTAAGGAACCCACCCAGGAACCCGCCGTGAACTTGCTCGTGAATACGCTACCTACCTCGATTGAGTCACTTCCGCCTATTATGAAAACACCGCTATGAGAATTGCTGAACTTCTTGAAAAGAGGCGACAAGGCTGGCTTGAGTTGGAGCGTATGTGCGATTCCTTTCGATCCGTTCAGTATCCTTTTGCCAACAAAGGGAGTCTTGTTACGCGATTCTCGGCGTTGTATCGGGCGGCGTGCACCGACCTGTCGATGGCCGAGCAGTATCAGTTACCTCCAGCAACCGTGGAGTACTTGCATCGGCTGGTGGGGCGAGCACACAGTCAACTGTATCGTTCGCGGCAGTTCGCGAAAAACAAATGGTTGCACTACATGTCCAAGGTGGTTCCGCAAAGCATTTTTCGAGATCCGTGCGTGAAAGTGGCCTTCGTGGTGTTCTTTGGCCTCTTTACGCTTTCGGCCATGCTGGCCAAGTCCGAAGTCGCCTTCCCCGGTTTTGCGGAACGTATTCTCGGACCCGAACAGATCAAAACCCTCGAAGATAGCTTTAGTAAACCATTGGATGGGAATCTAAATCAGTACATTTTTATGTCTGGCGTATATATCAAAAAGAACACCAGTATCGGGCTTCAATGTTTTGCTCTCGGACCGCTGGTACTACCCTCGCTGTGCGCTTTGGCCTACAACGGCGTTGTGCTCGGCGCATCGTTTGGTTACATGGCAAGAGCGGATGTGGAAGAGGGTGACGTTTTCTTTCAGTTTGTTACGGCTCACGGCGTTTTCGAATTGACCGCAATCGCACTTGCGGCTGCCTCAGGTCTACGCTTGGGACTCGGACTGTTTGCCACGTCCGGGTTGCGACGCTCGGAATCGTTCCGATTGAATGCCGAGCGCGCATTGCCGATCATTTTGGCGTCGGTCGTGCTGTTTTTTATGGCTGCTTTTACCGAGGGGTTTGTCTCGCCTTCCCCTTTGCCCTACTTCTTCAAGGCATGTGTGGCCATCTTCAGTTCCGGTTTGCTCATGTACTATTTTGTGGTGCTCGGCTATCCACGCCCAGATATCGAACGGGAAATAGCCAACAGCGACGACAATCCATGGCGAACCATCGGAGTTGACCATGCAGCTCGATAAAACTGCCATCGTAATTTCGCAGCGATCAGCCGTCGAGTTGGTCGATCTGAGTTTGCTCGTCATGCGTCGTTATTGGCAGCCCATCGCATTCTTTGCAATCCTTGGAATCCTCCCCTTTGCGATTGCCGATTTGTTCTTGGTTTGGCCATTGACGCAATACGAATTGCTCTTGATTGCCTCAAGCGATTTCAGTAGTACCGAAGCCTATCATTTTCGCTATTTGAGTGTCATCACAGGGCTGATTTTGATTCAGTCGCCGCTTGCATTGAGTGCGGTTACTTACTTTATCGGGCAAGCAGTATTCATCGAGAGGCCTTCGTCGCGGCAAGTGTTTTCTGCCGTCTGGAAGCGCTGTGGTTCAATGATTTTTATCTTGGGGCTTCTGCGGATGTCGCTCCTTTCCTTTGTGCCTGCTTGCCTGTTGTATTTGGCCCCTGTCTTTCGTCCAGAGATCGAAATTCCTCTCTACTTGCTGTGTTTTTGCAGCATTGTTTACTTTGTGCGTGGCTTTCGGCCTTTTGCCGCCGAAATCTTGTTGTTGGAACGTTGTCCTGTTCTGAAGTCTAAAAAGCGGCCGGATCAGTTGGCTTACGGACAGCGTTCCCGATGGCTTCATTCGAGTCTCTACAACGAGTTGTTTGGCGTCCATATCGGGGTGACCATCGTTGCCGTGCTTACCGCACTTTCCATATCGATGAGCATCGTATTTTTCATCGGTGTCTTGACCGGCATTTGGAGTTGGGGAATTTGGATGGATCTTTTTCTGTATCCGCTAACCCTTTGGATCGTCTCAACCTGGACTACGGTCATTCGGTTCTTGCTGTACATGAATTCCAGGATTCGAACCGAGGGTTGGGAAATCGAACTGCGCTTGAAAGCGGAAGCACAACGACTCGAGGAGTTGACGCAATGATGAAATGCTCACGGGTTTTTCCTGTCGCCGTGGCTTGGCTCCTGTTAACTTTTGTCGCGACGCTACTGCCTGCCTCCGAGGAAAACGACCCACTGCGTGCCAAGGTCGACGACAAGGACCGAGCTACGATCCATCGATCGACGCACTCCGTTTGGTTCGACTCAAGTGATCAGTCCGTACATCCCACACGCGCAAGCAAAACCATCGACGTAGACGATCGACATCGTTCCATTGCCGGTACCGTCCAACCCAACACGTGGAGTTGGTGGCGAGCCTTTCGACTATCGCTGGGCGATTGGTTTTCGTGGATTTTTCAAAGCTGGCAAATCTTGCTTCTCGTTTGCTTGCTTAGCCTTTTGGTGATTGTTGGCTTCCTTGTTTTGCGATACGGATTGAGCTTTCAAGTTCGCGCCGCAAAACTGTCGGATCTATCCATCCGGGAAAGGGAGAAAGCAAAGCTTCAAGATCTTCCGTTCGAACTTGAGCAGACCATGTTCGGACTATTGGCTCAAGCCGAACGGTATCGAGCAGCGGGAGATTTTTCCAAGGCTATCATGTATCTTTTCAGTCATGCGCTGGTCGAATTGGACGGTGCCCGTTGCATTCGATTGGAACGTGGAAAGACCAATCGCGCTTATTTAAGAGAACTGAATGGACAGGACAATTTGAGAGGCTTTACCAATCAACTTGTTTTGGCTTTTGAATATGCATTTTTCGGAAAACATGTCCTGAGCCAAGAGGCGTTCGAACGCATATGGCAACAGGTCCCAGCCTTTGATGCCTACTTGAAGCAAATCGTTTCCAAGCCCAGCACCAACGATGGCCTACCATCAGCGAGGTTTTCTTGATGCCAATACGCCAGAATGTGTCGGTACTATTTGCTGTGTGTTGTCTTGCAATCGCTCTTTCCGGTTGCCGCAACTCGCTGAGTACGTATTACGGCTTGAGCGAAGGTACCGACGCTCGATGTAGCCCTGCCTCGGTATCTCTCTTTCGGAACCTGTGCAATGAAGACGGCCGTTCGACCCTGATGGTACGATCCTTGTCGCCTCGCGCCATGAAGAAACTCTATGCGATTGTTTGGTCAGCCGATTCGTTCGAACCGCACCAGCCGGAAACCGTGGCATGGTTTGAACGCTGGTTATCGTCCGGCGGTCGTACGCTTATTTATGTCGGTCGCGACTTTTCACCGACTGCGGATTACTGGTCGCAATCCGCCGACAAATTCGCAATCCGCCAAGCATCCGATCAAGATGCGCTATCGGCACGTGAGAAACAAGCCGTTGAATTGGCCGAGCTGGACCGTATGCGGTCGCGTGTTCGAGCCAAGACCGTTACTCCTTGGTGTCTATTCGATCATTCGCCACGGAACGAGGAACGCGTCAAGGACGTGAAGGGACCTTGGTCGAACGAAATAGACGGGGGGAAAGCTAGGTTGTTCCTTCGCAGCTACCCGCTGGGTTACTCGGAAGCGAATCTGCCGACCATTCAAAAGGAGTTTGATAAAGAATCCGAGGATACGTCGGGCAAACCTGTCAGCACAGCGAACATTGTGGAATACGAATTCAAATGGCAGACGTCGGATGCATCCATGCTGGGGGTCGTGAAGTCATTGACTGCAACGGACTTGCCGGAAATGGAGAGTCTGCTCTCCACCATGGACGATAGACCGCTTGTTGCAGAGGTCTCTAAGCCAAGTTGGGGAAGTTCGCGAGTGATTGTTCTATCGAACTCGTCGTTGATCTCCAACCTTTCCCTCACGAATTACGAGAATCTTGCCTTGGCCAAGAGGCTCGTTCGGGAGCTTCCGAAGCAAAACATCGGTTTCTTGACAGGCAGCAACGATCCTAGGGTTCGCAAGGACGACAATTCGGACCAACAAAAAGGTTTTGAAATGCTTACGATTTGGCCGCTCAACGTGATCTCGTTGCACGCGGTTTTTCTTGGCATGTTGGTCTTGCTCGCAGCCTTTCCTATTTTCGGTCGAGCCAAGTTGTTGCCGGTGAAATCCACTCGCGAGTTTGGTCAGCACATCGAAGCGGTGGGCGGATTGCTTTTCAAATCACAGGACCGATTCTATGCCTTGGCAACGATTGCCGAATACTTTCGCAACGTTCGCAAGGAACCGACCTCCCCTTGGTCCAATGTGGAACCCGCTGCTCAGCAGGCGCCGAAATCGCCATTTCAATCAAGCTGAAACAAATTGTCGCCTTTTGCTCCGCAAAAGTGCGATTACGAGGCGCACTTTCGCGGAGCGAAAGGCGACAAGAACAAAACGTCCGTGCGAACGCGGTATTGTACTAAACACGATGGGAATTCGATTGCATCTCAAGTCGAGGAGAAATGGTATGATTGGATTAGGATTGTTTGAAATGCTAATTATCTTGGTTGTTGGAATCTTACTTCTAGGCGTGCCGCTTGTTGTCGTTGGGATAGT
>JANPNA010000229.1:0-19103 GCA_031427235.1 Pirellula sp. | reverse complement strand
TGACTGGTTTTTTTTTGGTTTTTTTTTCTTTTAAAATTTCCTTATTTTTTCTTATCTTAAAAATCCCCCACTACTGCCAACCCTAATTCTTAGTTGTAACAAAGCACTAGGGGGATTGGACTACGATACAAGTCGATGCACATTTTTTGTCCTAGGACATTGGCTTTATGGCTTTTGAGGCATATGGTTAATGTGGCTGAGTCGACCTGCGACGAAGCTCCTTATTTCCTGTGGTTCGACCTCAATTCTTTTCGGTTTCGTGCAACTTCGCTGCCTTGCTGTGGCTACCAAAAACAGCGATTTCGAGGAAGTTTTTCTGGAAGTCGGAATTAGCCTTAATTAGGCTTGATCTAGGAACCGATGATTTGTTATTAGGGTATTCGAACGGATTCGGCCCACGCTTCCAAGCATGGCTTTCGTCGCAGGTTCGGATTCCTTTATGTTTTCGTTTCCGATCGAATTCGATTGGGTTCTATCTTGTTAATGAGGTGGTTGCTTGCAGAATCGTTTGATGATGTAACGCGGAAATTCTCCTGCCCTCTCGGCTCGATCGCTTACTCGACCGCACACAGATTGTTAGCGATTGATCCACCGCGCTGCTTATCGCGGCTCATGTAATCTCCTCGATAGTCTCATAGGACGTTCGATCTACCCAAGGAGTTTTCAATTGAGGGTTCGCGGTCATGTTTCCAACATCGGTTACTTTGTGTCTATTCCTATGCGCTACCATATCACTTAAAGGCAACCGATCCGCCGACGAGTATGTGGATCTGATCGAGCTTAATCATTTCTACGATCCGAAGGGAGGACTCGTTTACGATCAAGTTATTTTCTATGAGCGGGCACCAGAGACCGGACGATTTCAAGTCAGGGCTTGGTGTCTCGTCGAAGACCGCGAGTGCCTCAATCGCCGTCCCACCAAGAACCTTCAAACAGAACTCTATCAGGTCGACTGGTACGATTCCGATCAACGCCTTCTTCGCAAAATAACCAGCCACCTCTATCGCGAAAGCTGGACGCAAATCGACCCAGAACGGGCCAACAAGAAGCTGCATGACGAACGATCTCGCATCTCCATGGTCCAGAACCCAAAGAAATTCTTTGCAGCGGAAGCGCACGAGGCAGACGAACCCAACCAGACAATAGTTGCTCCTACGTTAATCGTGGCATCCGAGGCATCGAATGGAGCAACGCCGCAAGTCGCAACGTCCACCCCGGCACTCGCGACCTCGGAGTCTTTGGTTGCGCGTTAGTCCGATTGAGGCCGCAGCAATCCGTGCAAAACATTGTCGCCTTTTGCTCCGCAAAAGTGCGCCTCATGAACGCACTTTTGCAGAGCAAAAGGCGACAGAAATCTCCGCCGCCGAAAGGCGATCATCCGCGAGTCGTCGCCGAATCCCGGAGATTCTTGGGGAGATCCGGTCTCGGTTTTTCGTCGGATGTCACTTCAAGCTCTGGCAGCCGGATGCGAACGCCATTCTTTCCGAACACGATGGGTATCAATTCTTTTGAAATCCCTGCGTCGTATGTGAGGCCATAGTACTTGTGAGCTGGAGCCGAAAGGCGGAGAACCCATCGCAACAACTCGATGCGTATGGCTTGCAGTATCGGCAGATCCGGTTGGCTAATGATTTCTTCCTCGCCTACCTCGACGATCCAGCGATCCGCCGCAATTTTGATTTTGCCTCGTCGTTGCAAATCCTTCAGTGCACCCCGAATGTCGGTTTGTTCCATGTAGCCATACGTGACATTCACTGCGTAAATGTCGTTACCCAACTTGATGACTTCGTAGCGATTCGCGTTGTCGTAGGTGGAACTGGAGATCTGGTTAATGTGAAACAAAGTCACGTGCGATGGCAATACGCCATATTTTTTCAAAAAGACGCGCAGCGTAACCGGCGTGTAGTCTTCCAGTGTCCGGATAGGTTGGGAGCACAGAAAAACCGCTGCTCGATCGCTTTCCACCAAACGACGTCGACCCTGAATGAGCGCACGAGCCAAAGGCAGATTCTCGTCGATCGCGAATTGGATCTCGTCCACTTTTTCTCGCAACATGACGAGCCAGTCGATCTTCTTTCCTTCGCGAAAACCAAAGTCGTAGAATGCCTGTGCCATTTGCTTTCGTCCCCACTGCCAGGTCACCATAATGACCACGAGGACCGATGCGATAGCAATTGGGAAATAGCCTCCGCTGGCAAACTTGGTTAAATTGCTGACGAAAAAAAGCATGTCGATCGCAAGAATCGGTAGGCAAATACCCAACACTTGCCACAGTTTCCAATTCCATCGATAGTAGCAGACAAATCCGAAAGCGATGGTCGTGATTGCCATCGTTCCGGTGACCGCAATCCCATAGGCTGCAGCTAAATTACCGGCTGTTCGGAACGTTAATGTCGCAAAAACGCATCCAACAAACAATGCCCAATTGACCGTCGGAATATAAACTTGGCCTTCCGCTTCGTGACTCGTGTATCGAACCAATTGCCGCGGAGCAAACCCCAGCGCAATAGCCTGTTTCACGATAGAAAACATGCCGGTGATCAACGCTTGCGAGGCAATGAAAGCCGCGAAGGCGGCAATGCACAGGTCGAGGTACGAAACGAACATATTCAATGTCTCTGCGCCCTCAAACTGAGGCGTAATTGCAAAAAATGTATTGGCCCTTGGTGGAACTCCTCGTTCCAATAAGTATCCGATTTGGCCAGCATAATTAATCAACAAACACGGCACGACTATGTAGTACCATGAAAGCATGACCGGACGTCTTCCCGAGTCGCATTGATCCACACTCATCCCATCGCTACATTTTTTTCCCGTTCGACGCATGAAATGGCCAATGTCTGCATATTTTGCTTCGCCACCGGTAATAGCCAATACCACGACGCCAAAAATCGCAAACATCCCCATCCTGGGAAAGTGGATGACGAAATCCCATGCGTACCATGGATTAACGGCGTTAAAAACATCTGGGTTCGAGATCACCCAAGGAAGTCCCTTTAACGCAATCCACGGGAACCAGACGAGAAGCATAAACCAACCGAACAAACCCCCGATTTTGCTTGTGCCTCGCCATTGTGGCTTGAACAAAACAAACAAACTTACCAAGGTTGCAATAACTGCCCATTGCTCGCCTAATGGTTCGTATGCACCCAGCATACTGATCGCTGGCGTGATAATCCCATCGGCTGCAAGCAAACCCGCTGCAGTCACCACCAAGAAACTCATTATCCCCAGGCCAAATACTTTTCCCGTATGTCCTTGAAGCAATCCCCATAACGCGAAAGTTCCCCCTTCGCCTCGATTATCAGCTCGCATGATGAGCAAATCGTACTTCACCGTTAAGTATACAATCGCCCAAAAAACCAAACTGAGACTCCCGAGGGCCTCGTTGCGAGTGATTAAGCCGGAGCCGCCATTGGCAATCAGCAAATTAATTTGGTCCGCCCCCAAATGTTCATGCCTGAGTCGGATCGTCTCGCGAGTCAGTTCCATTACGGTATAAAGCACCGATGTACCGATGTCGCCATAAACGGTACCGGACGCTTCGCGGATCTTGGTAAACATGCTCGAGCTATGGGCATGGGATTCCGGAAAATCATCGTCGGCTATCTGAGGGGATTCATTTTCACTGTTGGGAAAAGAAGGTTTTGGCTGGGGATTGTTCCCCTGTGATCCAGGACTAGCGTCCGATTCGCTCACGATGCAATTTTTCCACAGGAAATGGGCGTGCAGATGATTCCGCTAAGAAGTTATCATTTACTGCCCTGATATTAACGCAATAGCCTAACCCAAGAGAGGGGTGTCATTTTCCAGCCATTTTTAAGTTTTCTTATCGGTAAGTCGCTGAATTCGAATGAATTCGGATGAATTCGGAAAAAAAACGTAATCGATGCCGTCTCGGACCTGACGTGTCCTTTGGCGGCCGATGATTGATTTTGTGTGCTTTACTTATCGTTCGTCATTCAAGCGATGCGAAGTCAGCACGAAGTCTAAAAAGAACGAATTCATCATGATTGCGACTGCTCAACCACTTGCATCTCCGAACCCAAACCTCTCCAACAGAATCGCTGGCTTGGTTTCGCGGGTGATGCAGCAAACCGATGATCTTGTGATCGTACTTGAGTATTTAGGAAAAAACGGATCGATCACCAGGCGAGTGGTCAGTCCGATTCGGTTTATTGGTACGGATCGATTCTTGGCTCTTTGTCTTTCGAGGGAAGAACCGAGGCAATTCTATTTGAACAACTGCCGCAATGTTCGGGTCGACCTCGCCGCCAACTACACGATGCCGGTAGAGCTTCTATCAATATAAGGCGAGCGGCAGAAGGAAAACTACCTGGCAAGCGATAGGTTCTTGATCCGTGCCAAGCATATTTATTCCGCCAATCGGACTTGGGCGACAAAGGGGAGGTACTTGGATCGAAATGTCTGGTGTATTGGAGCGAACCGGAATCCCATTTGCGGTAACAACCTTGAGCAATGCGATGAGCTTGGATGGCATTGCTGGCAGGAAGTTGTCCAGTCTGCCGTTGGAAGCCGCATTTGCGGTACGGGGTGGTGCCAGTGAGAAAGCGGCACTCGCTTCGCTTACGATTGTCCCAGCAAGAATGCTCGGTTTGGAAAAAAGGATAGGGAGTATCGAAGTAGGAATGGATGCCGACATCCTGCTGCTCGATGGCAATCCGCTCGACTACCGAACGTATGAACGATGGAAGCTGAGTGAACATTCGCAATTGCCCCTCGATAAGATCGGGTTCTTCGGCAAAGCCAACTCGTTCGTCCGACGAAAATTCGTCGTAGAGTCGCCACGATTGGTTCATCGTGACGGCATCGATGGGAAACGCTTTTCGATTAGTCGCCAGCCTCAAAAATCCCAATTGCGTGACGCGACAAAAAAAGATACTGCGAGGTGTAGCCAATTGCATCCAATTCTTGGCCGAAACGTGATGCGATTGCGATTCGAATGCCAGTGCCAACCAGAAATTAACATCGGGCAAGAACATTCTAATCTCGCTTCAATGCGTCGATGTCCTCTTCGTCCAGAATCTCAGCTATCCGCTCATTCGTCAGATGGACGCTGCCCGGCGCAGTCGAATGCACCAATGGAAACTCAACACGTTTTGGATTCTTGGCAAAACGCATTACCGGAGAAGATCGGACGATTACTGTTACCGCAGCCCCTTCAGGCAGCGATACTGAGCCGTCAAGCACGATCACACCATTTTGCACATGTCCTAGAATTTCCATCTCCCGATTATCATGCGATTTTAGACCAAAGGCAAGCTTGGCTTCCGAGGAGCAGGAAGGTGGTTTGATAGACGGGAAGGCGAGCTTCGACATTCGCCGCAACGCGGCCCAAGTCAATAGCCAGGGGTGCAACCCCTGGGACGCTTTCAGGGCACTCGCGTCCGCGAACATGCATGGACTCGTGCTCGTTGGAGTAAATCGAATCGAGCACGAGGTGGTAGTGAAATGCCCCCGAGTTTTACTCGGGGGATATTTACCATCCCTCTAGAAAACAGATGGTCATAACCCCTGGCGTGAAGCCAGGGGCATGCAGAAAAGCACCAAATGACAAACCATTCATGCGTGACGTAACAATTCCAGGTTGAGGCACCGGTTCTGTTCGCCAAAGCAGTTCGCAGCGTCAGTCCCAACGCGGTCGCATAGCGCTGGAGAGTGAGAAAAGTTGGATTGTGGGTCTTATCGTTTTCTAAGCGGGATTGTGCCGAGCGTTTGAGTCCGCAACGCGCTTCGACATCCGCCGCAACGCGGCCCAAGTCAATAGCCAGGGGTGCAACCCCTGGAACGCTTCGCGCTCCATTTCGGTATCCAACCGCGCGCGATCGAGCCGCAGTTGTTCGTCGGGCGTCAATTGGCGATTCACTCGTTTGGCAACGCGTTTAGGTTTCATCATCGACTTCGTAAGCTGTTACGGGAATCACAGTTTCGGAATCCAAAAATTCGAACACGCACTCCAGAAACTTTCCGGTGGATGCTGGACCGTGTTGAGCGATGTACTCCTCGATTTCCTCATTCCGCAGGCAAAAGTAATGCGGCATGACTGTTCACTTTTATGGTAACATCAAAGTCGAAAGAATGCGGCTCATTGTGGCAAGTTTAACGACTGCGCTCCAATGTGGGGTGGCGTTCGACTGTTGAGCAAATTTCGGCACAATTTGTGCAGGATAAATACACAACTGGTCCATCACACTTCAACAATTACTGTCGTTCGGAAGTTCGGAAGTAACACGGTATTCGATAGAAACATCGATTGCCGCCGCGTACCGTTGTAGCGTGACCATTGTCGGATTTGGCGCGGCACTGTTTTCCAGTCGAGACAAAGCTGACTTTTGGATGCCGGTGCGACCCGCCAACTCGTTCAGTGACACTCCAGATTTCTCGCGACGATCTCGCAACTGCGCCACCAGTTCGGCTATCGCCTTGCGTTCAGCCTTCAGTTTTTTCGCAACGGACCGTGCGGCGGAAATATTTTCGTCTTTGCCTGCCATTTCCTCCGCCACGGCGCGCTGGTATTTCGCCCGTTGCTCAGCAGACATCTTCGGCAGGTTCGGTCGTGGTTCGGGTTTTAACATGATGAGTCAATCGATTTCGTAAGCAGTTACTGGCTCAATTTGAGTTTGGTCGTCATCGCTCCAATCAAAAACGCAGAACAGTGTTCGACCATCGGCGGTCACGCCAATTCGCGCTGGCCTTCCCGACGAACGACTTGTCACACACTCGCTCAACGAGTCTTGAACAACCTCCTCAAACTCTTCCGGCAATACGTCATTTGCCGCTAAATGCTCGACAATCTCGTCCGTCCAGCTAAAGAAATAAATCGGCATCCACAGTTACCTTATATGTTAACCAAAACAACCGCTTAAATCCAGTTCAATGAGGCCGCGTTCTTTCGAACGCGGAAAAGTCGCTCGCAAGTCAGCCCTCGCGAATGAATCTAAACTTCAATAGGGCCTCTGATATGGAGGAAATTCGCTGCGGGCTGTTGTCGTAAGGATTTTGAAATGCTAACCTACTATGATCGATTTGTCTAGCTCTCGCCAATAATTCTAAGAAGTTGCACAATTTTCTTGGCTTCGTCCGTTAGGTAGTACGAGGAGATCGAAAAATGCATGAATTAACAGACCTACGGATTTCAAAAGAGTTATCGACGTTTTTTCGAAACGCACATGAAAACAAGCTAGATGCTTTGCATGACGCATTCATAAGCCTATGGTCGACGTACGGAAAAGTCGACTTGGCCGCTGTCCGGAGTCGTGCAAATCATCGAATGATTGATGCACATCGGAAATCGAAGCGAACAGTATCGCTTGAGTATGATCCTGAAGCGATTGAACTCGATTCGGGTGATTGCGCAGTCGAGCGAGAAGAAAGCATCGCATTGCGAGAAGCCATCAGTGAATTGCCGATGACATTTATGCAAACGATTCAGCTTCATTTTTTTGAAAATCGAAGTCCTGGTGAAATTGCACTTCAGCTGCATTGCCCTCGCAATACGGTCTACTCAAACATACGAAGGGGTATTGAGCTTTTGCGAAAGCACCCAGTGGTCCAAAAACTAAACTATAAAAAGGTAACCCAATGAACACTAATGATTTACGTGACACGTGGTTAATGTTTCAGCGGGAACGCGAGTGCTCGGTAGACCGAATGCTTTGCGATCCCGCTTTACGCAACGATTTCCTTGCTGCCGCAGCAGTCGCAACAAGTTGTGATGAGGAATTAACCATTCTTTGGTCGGTTCTGCGCCTTCGGAAAAATAAAATTCTACCCGCAAAACTCAAATAGATTTTGAAATTGAGACCAAACGTGTCAATGCGTTCTGTCATACTTCGAACCATGAAAAGTAACTTCGCCGATCGCGATCGTGTAGACGGCTATTTCAAGAAAAACCGGGAGGGCTCCCATGTATGACCGACTATAAAACTTGGTTCAAATCCGCCACGGCATTAGTAGCGACTGCATTCACACGGTGGGGCACATGAATTTTTGCGAATTGTTTTTTAACCTAACCGGCAACCTACCATTCCCCTGGCAAGAGGCGCTTTATCATCGATTCATCGGTGAGAAATCTGGGGGGATTCCAACTTCCTGTAATCTGCCAACTGGCCTTGGGAAAACGTCCGTTGTCGCAGTTTGGCTTCTCTCGCTTGCACAGCATCCAGAACGAGTCCCTCGAAGGCTCGTCTACGTTGTCAATCGTCGGACAGTGGTCGATCAAACGACGAGCGAAGTGGAGAAGTATCGTACCTCCCTAAAAAAACCGGCGCTCAGGGAAGTTTTCGAAAAACTTGCTGCGTTGGGTACCATGCCGTACCGATTCGAAGACGATAGCAATGACTCACCACTCGCTCTAAGCACTTTGAGGGGGCAGTTCGCTGACAATCGAGAATGGTCCTCGGCCCCCTCCCGTCCGGCGGTGATTGTGGGAACGGTTGATATGATTGGCAGCCGATTACTCTTTAGTGGTTACGGTATAGGCTTCAAGACCAAGCCGCTTCATGCGGGCTTCCTCGGTCAAGACGTGCTGCTAGTTCACGATGAGGCTCACTTGGAACCCGCGTTTCAGAAGTTGCTCATCGGGATAGAATTAGAACAACAGCGATGCAATGAGTTCCGAAGTTTTCGAGTGATGGAACTGTCGGCCACGTCGCGGGGAGTGGGCGAAGTCTTCGGCCTCTCCGACGAGGACCGAGCCAACAGCGAAGTTACGAAGCGGATCGAAGCCAAAAAGGCGATTTCGCTTCACGAACTGGATGACGAAAAAAAGTTGGCCGACAGGATTGCCGAACTCGCACAAGGTGAACACACCAAGGACCGGGCGGTGCTGGTGTTCGTTCGGAAGGTCGATGATGTCGAGAAGATCGTCAAACAACTACCGAAGGGTGCGACGCAGCAACTCACGGGCACGCTTCGCGGCCTCGAACGCGATCGTATGGCCGATCCGAGGAAGGACAAAGGCTGTCCGATCTTTGCTCGTTTCCTGAAGCGACCCAAACCGGACGCTGACGAAACTGAGCGATGGAAGGTCGAACCAAAGACAGGCACCGTCTATCTCGTCTGCACTTCGGCTGGCGAAGTCGGGGTAAACATCTCGGCCGATCACATGGTGTGCGATCTCTCATCATTCGACAGCATGGCCCAACGGTTCGGCCGCGTGAACCGCTTCGGTGAACGGGATGACACGGAAATACACATCGTCCATCCCGCGAAGTTTGAAGAGAATGACATCGAAACTCGCCGCGAGAATACCCTCGCAATTATAGAGAAGCTCAACGGTGACGGCAGCCCGAAGGCACTTGGCGCGATACCGCTCGACGAGCGGCTAGCCGCCTTCGCTCCAGAGCCGACGATCCTGCCGACATCGGACATCCTCTTCGACGCTTGGGCTCTCACTACGATCAAAGGCAAACTCCCCGGCCGTCCGCCGGTGGAGCCGTACCTGCACGGCATCGAAGATAATCAGGCATCCGAAACGCTCTTCGCGTGGCGGGAAGAAGTCGCCCTGATGACGGGTAAGGTCGGTGCCGACGATATTGAAGAACTCTTGGATCAGGCGCGATTGAAGCCGCACGAATTGCTCCGCGTAACGACGTTCGGGAAAGGCCGCGCATACGACCAGCTTCAGAAAATCGCGGATCGAACTCCCGCCGAAAAATTGCCAGTGTGGATTATTGAACCCGATGGCTCGTTGATCACGGACAAAACCATCTCGGACCTCGTGGTGAAAAGAGGAGCGGATTACATCGTCTCGCTCGCGTCGCGAACGGTAATCCTCCCACCCAAGGCTGGCGGCCTCACCGCCAATGGAACTCTCGACGGTGGCGAAGCCTATTCCGCAGGTCGCCGTTACGACGTTGCCGGATTAGCTTCGGAAACTCCGCTTTTGAGATTCAAGGTAAGAGTCGATACCGACGGTGACTCGTGGTTGGAACCGGTCGCGTCGATCACTGATTTCCTTGATGGATTCCGAGCAGAACTCACTGTGGGGGCGAATCGTTACCGGGATTTGAACGCGGAACTCCGCCAATTGAAGAAGCTCCCCGTCCGGCCGAAATTCAGCCTCAAATTGGCGAACTCGGGGGATGACGACGAGGAAACGAGTACCGGAGTCCAAGAGTATCTCATTATCCAGTCGATCCTGCCCAAGAAGGGAACCGGACAATCGCCCGCATGGCCCGCGTTGAACAATCACTTGGATGGCGTTCGTGGCTGTGCGTTGGCGATCTGCAAGAGTTTGAAGTTCGACGAACAACTCACGCGCGCCATCGAGCTTTCCGGAGCGTGGCACGACCTTGGGAAAACCCGGACGGTGTGGCAACGCGGCGCAGGTAATGAAAAGGGGAGTGTTCCGATCGCCAAGACGATTCATGGACGAGCACCCGAGAATCTCAATCGTTACCGTCATGAACTCGGTTCGCTGGTCGATGTCTGCGGTGCCGCTGAACTGGCCAAAGAATTCGATGACTTGGCAGACGAGCAACGAGACATCGTCTTGCATCTCATCGCCGTTCATCACGGTCGTGGCCGACCTCACTTTCCAGAGATCGAGGCTCACGACAGCGACAGTCTCGCCACCGTGGTGGAATCGGTGGTGAAGGATGTCCCTGCGCGGTTCGCTCGCTTGCAACGCAAGTACGGCCGCTGGGGCTTGGCCTTTCTGGAGTCGATCTTGCGAGCCGCAGACATTCTTGATTCGCAACGGATCGAAACCACACCGCTCGGCGACCCGGAGCCGGGCGAATGGTCTAAGCCGTTGGCGAAGGTTTTGCGATTCCCTGCAAAGCCAAACCCGACGCCGAGCATCCGCATCAATGTCGATCCCGCCAACCCCGGACAGTTCTTTGCTTGCTGCGGTCTGCTGGAATTGGCTGATCGACTTTGGCCGGGAGCCGAAGGCTGGTTTGAAGAGCGGCAGTTCTGCATGGCAAGCGACGACACGCTGGACCAGTTGCTCGATGCTCTGGCCGATTGCCACATGACGAACACGATGACCGACGCTCAACACGCTCGCTTCATAGAAATCACGGCAATGAGCGTGAAGGAGCGAAAGGCGATTCTCGGAGTCGAAGAGGAATCCAAAGCTCTTGACAAGCTGCTTCGCGAAGCCCACATCGTTTTCGGAGCGCCGTTCAACATCACACTCGACTGGTTCGCGGATGATTTCGCGGGTGGAAGCCGCTTCAAAACGTGGGCCGGTCGTCAGTCCGTTCTTGATATCGCCACTTCGATGAAGGACGTGTTGAAAGGAACGGACTGGAGAAACGAAGACTGCCTGACGTTCTCCACCCGCGAATGCGGTTTGCCATTCAACTTCGATTCGGATCTCGGCGCTCAGGGCGGGGCGATTGATGTTGGATTCAGCTTCGACCCGCTGGCCGGAAGCGCGCTGACTCGAATCGAATCGATGGCTCGGCCCGCGCTGGAATTGCTCGCGTTCATCGGCTTGCAGCGATTCCGGCCCGAAGAAATCAAAGGTGAGAACCGGTTTCTCTACACCGCGTGGAACCGACCGCTCGCCATTGAAGTAGCATCACCTGCTGTTTGCGGTTCTTTGCCAATTGTCGGCGCGAGCCGATACGAGTTTCGGCTGTTGTACCGGACGAAGTACCTGAAGAGTTTCCTGCCCGCGATTCCTTTTTCTGGAGTTTCTGATGAGTGATTTGACCCAATTCGACTCATGGTTGACGACCGACGGCTTTGCTGCTTTGGTCATTCGCGAACATCTTGAACCGGTGGAAGGACCTGATGGAGTTCTCTTCCCTGCAACATACGCTGCTGCGGAAGACAAGAAGGTGTTTCCCGGTGGTTACAACATCGATCCTCCCGAAGGCGAGAAGAACGTCTGCCTGGTCGATAGCGTCGGTTCGCAAGCGAACCGCATCGAACCAATGTTTGCCAAAACGGATTTCGCCCACCTCGTGCCGCAGGTCTTCGTGAAGGCTGGCGAGAAGTCGGTAAGTATTCTGGAAGCGGGCCACCGCGCCGGAGATGCGCTTGTCCGCTGCACGCCTTTGCAGAAGGAACTGCAGGATGCCTTCAAGTCGGTGCTGAAAGGGAATGCTGAACCGATGGCCAAGATCGCTCCGACTTCGCTTGTGTTCGGCGTGTGGGATTCGCGGGATACACAGGCGAAGCTACCGCGTCTGATCACATCGACGATTCGTGCATTTGATGTGAGGCGACTCAAGCGATCTGCGCAATACAACCCTTCGACAGACTACATTGGCGACAAGCTCTTGGAGGAAACGACGGACAAGGCGTTGAATGACGCTTATTCCGAACGTGGTTTCAAGCACGTTCCGGCAACTGGCACTCACGGCGGTGTCATTGCGGTTGGTGGTGTTCGTCGGGACGCAACGTTCAGCCTGGCCGCGCTGCGATTGTTGGCTGTTGGAAGCGACAGCGCGAAGACGCTCGCCCTTCGCCGCTACATCCTTGGACTGTCCTTGGTCGCGTTCACATCGAATGCCGCAACGTATCTCCGCCAAGGGTGCAACCTCGTGCCGAGTGAGAAGCCTCGTGAGTTCAAGCTGGTCCATTCTGACGGCACACGCGAACCGCAGACACTCAAACCCGCTGACGTGCTGAAGTACGCCACCGCAGCCGCCAAAGCCTTCGGTGTTGGGGAAGGTCGTGAAGTGAAGTTCGATCCCAAGCTGGCTCAAATGGATATTAAGGGAGAGGGCGACACCAAGCAAACCCGAAAGAAGGCTGCCAAGAAAGCGGAATCTGTCACAGAAACACCGGAGGCATCGGTATGAGCACCGTCCTCTGTTTCACCCTTCGATTTCTGGACCCCTTGCCGCAATTCCACGGCCGGGGCGATGATGGCGATCCCGAATGGCCACCTTCGCCGCTCCGGTTGTTTCAATCGCTTGTGTCCGCTGCGGCCCAACGTTGGCGAGACGGCCAGTTTCGCGATTACGCCCAGCCAGCACTGCAGTGGCTTGAACGCATTCAACCATCGCTTGTCACTCCGCAAGTCGCGGCCGAGAGTTTTGGCTATCGCATGTACGTTCCGAACAACTCCGGTGACTTGATGACGGCCGCATGGGCACGCGGTGATACAGACACCAGCATGGCGAAGTTCCGAGTGGAGAAAGACGTCCGCCCTCTCAACCTGCGAGGCGAGGCCATTCGTTTTCTGTTCCCACTGTCTGACGGAGCATGTCCGTACTTCGATGTTCTTCAAGCTGCGGCCCGGTCTGTCACGCATCTTGGCTGGGGCATCGATATGGTCGCCGGGAATGCGGAGCTACTCACCCACGAACAGGCCGCAGTCCTTCCCGGTGAAGTCTGGCGAGCGACACCAGATCAATCCGGAACGGCGCTGCGCGTATCAACCGAAGGGACGCTCAAGGCACTGTTGGAAAAGCATCAAAAGTTCCTCGATCGGCTCACGGATGGCAGTTTCAAACCGGTGCCGCCGCTGTCAACATTTCGCGTCGTCGGCTATCGACGTGCGACGGAGCCGTCCCAAAAGCAGTTCGCGGCGTTCCGTATTCTCAAGCCGGATGCGAATGGGATGAGGTCGTTTGATCCTTTGCGACGAACTCGCGACGTGGCGGGGATGGTTCGACATGCCATGGCGGCGGCAGCTCGCAATCAGGGATGGACTGAGGAACGAATCAATGTGTTCGTCCACGGCAAGTTGTCCGATGGATCGAAGCCACCAAATGGTCCGGCGAGTCCCGATCGGTTCCAGTACTTGCCGTTACCCACAATTAATCATGCGCTGAGACGGGTCGAGTCGATCCGCCGGTTGCTTATCGTTGCGCCGCCTGAATACGGCCAACAAACCACATGGGCGAGGCGTGCCATGGCGGGTGCCGAGTTGGTCAATCACGACGGCGTTGCAGCGCTGTTGACGATCCTTCCCGGTTCAGATTGGGTGCTACGTCAATACGTTGAGGAATCGAGAACGTGGTCAACAGTCTCGCCGATCATTCTTCCCGGCTATGACGATCCAGACCACTTGCGTCGCAAACTCAAGAATGGAGTGGATGCTGACACGCAGAAACGATACCTCGCTCGACTAGATGCAAGAATGGACGACCTGCTCCGCAAGGCGTTTCGACAAGCTGGTTATTCCAGCGAACTCCTCGAACAGACCGAACTCGAATGGCGTGAAGTCGGTTTTCGGCCCGGAGTCGAATTAGCATCTCGATACGTGCCGCCAGATAACCTTAATAATGCTCCACGTATACACGTTCGCGTTCGATTTCCGAGCCCCGTTAAAGGACCAATCGCTGTCGGCAGTGGACGTTTTCGAGGTTTTGGGCTTTTTGTCGTAGATGGTGGTTAGCAATGAAAACAGGATTAACGAGACAACACGGTTAGAGCTATTCGGCTGGTTCACAATAGTTTGTCTACTGTCGCAAAGCGTGCCCCATCATCGGCGAAAATGATTCTAACGCTACTTGAGTGATCCGCGACGACATAAACCGTCAAACGATGTCGGTTGCATAACCGTCGATGTTCAAGGCTTTGAAATCGTCTTCGCTGATGATTTGCAAAATCCTACCGTTCTCAATGCGAACGAAGATGATATGTCGTCGTTGGTCCATGGCCTTGATGTAGCTCGTGCCTTCGCGAGCTTTTGTGCGTGGCGAACAGTCTTCGCATACGAAGTCTGTTTTGATCCATACGTTGTCGTACTCCGGCAGGATGCTATCCAATACATCGCCGACATAGAAGACTTCCCCAGATCGTTTCTCGGGCGATTGCCATTTGATTTGAATCTCACCGCGAGCGGCCACTTTGCTTGCAACGCAAGGTAAGTCAGCCATGATCGAATTGAACATTCCCATGTTGGTACCTGATCAGTGTAGAACGGTTCTCCGAACCGTTTCCCGGACCGCCCTGGCTGATTGTAGGGCAATTGCGATCTTGGTGTTGTTGGCGTCTGCGCGAGACTCACGGCACGGAGTGCCGTGCTACACTGGTTGCATTCATGGCCATCGAACACGGAGAAAGAACTCAATATGCCAAGTGAAAGATATATCCCGCCTTCGGAAGATCAGATTCGTAAATGCTAAGAAGATCGCGATCGAATTCATGAACCAGGCTAGCTACCAAGTCGAATGCAGCGACGAAGGTCAAATGGTCGAGGAAATTGAGAATTGCTTGAAACCGGTAATTCAAGCCGTCGCGGATGACCAACTGCCTGTTCATCGCGACTGGGCGATGGCAATGTCACAAGCGGACAGTACTGGCTTCCTTTGCAGCAGTGCCTTGGAAAAGATTGTTCGAGGAATAGACGCGGAATAGGCGCGGTGCAATCGGACACGGTCTGCTGGTCCAAAAGTGTAGCACGGCACTCCGTGCCGTTTTCCGGCCTTCCAGACCAACTGCGCTCGACGGCAGAATTGTCGGCCAGCAACCTAACAAAAACTAGTGACTTAGCATTTTGAAGCCGCTAGAATGAGCGTTTTACGTGCTCAGTCGCGTTTGCTACACTTTTTTCACGGTACGGAGTCCCGTGCTACACTTTTTTACGGTACGGAGTCCCGTGCTACACTGAGGACCTTAACTATGTCCGAGGACGTTCCGCAGTTTGCTGCCTTTGACCCAGAGGCGGAAGTCGATGTTTCCGCCCGAAATCTGCCCCATTGGTTCCAACCAGGCGTGGCTGTTTTTATTACCATGCGAACCCTCGACTCAATGCCTTGCGAGGTAATCCAACTATGGGACAGACAACAACGAGATTGGTTACTCCGCCAAGGATTCACGATCGCAGCAAACCAGGAATTGCCACATTGGAATCAATTGCCCGCTAACCTTCAAAATCCTTTCCGTAAAATGCGGGATCGCCTTTTTCACTGGCATTTAGACGCCTGCCATGGGGCTTGCCATTTGCGTAATCGGGAATTGGCGGAATCTGTTCTAAAGTCACTTTGGTATTTCAATGGCTCTCGTTACGAAATCGACTGCGCTATCGTTATGCCAAACCACGTGCACCTGATCGCGATGTTCTATCTGCCTACTACCTGCCGTGACCAATGTACGAGCTGGCAACGATTTACTGCAAAGGAAATCAATATTCGAATCGGCCAAAAAGGCTGCTTCTGGCAAGGCGAACCGTTCGATCACCTCATTCGCAGTGCGGAACAATTTGTCTATCTCCGCAACTACATTGCCCAAAATGGTGTCGCCGCTAAACTTCCACCGACGGACTATGTATTCCGGATAGCATAGTGTAGAACGGCATCCAGTGTAGAACGGCTCTCCGTGCCGTTGCGAAGTGTAGAACGGCTCTCCGTGCCGTTGCGATCGTAGTGCAGATCACGGCACGGAGTGCCGTGCTACACTATTTACTCTTTGACAATCTGGTCGGTTTCTTTTTTTCTTGCTTCTCGTCCCGGCTCGGACTAGTTTCAATGTATGCGATCTACCTACATCATTTGTTATGACATCGCCGACGGCAAACGGCTTCGCAAAGTCTTCAAAACGATGAAAGCCTATGGCGATCATCTTCAGTACAGCGTTTTCGAATGCCAGTTGTCCCCCAGCGATTTGATCCAATGCCGACAACGCTTGTCCGATATCATCAACCACGCCCACGACCAAGTCCTATTCATCAATCTCGGTCCATCCGACGGACGAGGTGAACGGACCATCGCAGCCTTGGGCCAACCCTATAACCCAATCGATGCCTCCTGCATGATCGTATAGCCCATGATTACCACGCCCCAACCGACCGAACGCGACGATTCCGATTACTTGCCCGCCCGCATGCTCAACGAATACGCCTATTGCCCGCGGTTGTTCTACTTAGAGCATGTCGACGGCCTGTTCGCCCACAACGCGGATACTATCGACGGGGTTGCCAAACACACGCGGGTCGACAAAAAGACCACCGCGTTGCCTGCCAGCAAGAGGTCGTCGGATAGCACGGACGTCGAGGATGAGTTAACGGAGGCTGAAACGATCGAAAGGGAAGTCGTCCATGCCCGCAGCGTGACGCTCTCCAGCGAACGCTACGGTGTGTTGGCCAAACTCGATCTTGTAGAATCCGATGGAACGATCGCAACGCCGGTGGATTACAAACGCGGCTCACCCAAAAAACTCGACGACGGTTCGCTCGGTGCTTGGGATCCCGAACGCGTGCAACTGTGTGTACAAGCGTTAGTGCTCCGCGAAAATGGATATTTATGCGACGAGGGTGTTCTGTTCTTTTGGGAGACACGTCAGCGCGTGCGTATCGCCATTGATGCGGAGTTAATCCAGTTGACTGAGTCTGTGATCGACGGTGCAAGGCAATTGCGGCAATCGGATGTGGCTCCACCGCCGCTGGTCGATAGTCCGAAGTGCCCGCGTTGTTCGCTGGTTGGAATTTGCTTGCCGGACGAGACCAGTTTCTGCCGACATTCCTCTTCGGGCGATTCCCTGTTGCAACCGATGCTGTTCGATATCGGTCCGACCCGACTGCGGTCTGCTTCATTGGAACCGGAATTCCAAGCCACTCGTGTTAGACAAATGATTACCGCACGGGATGAACGCAAGCCGCTGTACTTGAACAGCCAAGGTTTCTCGCTTGGCAAATCCGGCGAAGTGCTACAAGCCAAGGACAAAGGGAAACTAGTTCAAGAGTTCCGTCTCCACGATGTATCGCAGGTGAACGTCATGGGCAACATTCAAGTCACGACGCAGGCGATTCACTCGTTGTTACAAGCGGAGGTGCCGCTGGTGTACTTCAGTTATGGCGGTTGGTTTCATGGGATGACGCAGGGAGTTGGGTTGAAGAACATCATGTGGCGGCGAGAACAGTTTCGGGCAGCGGATCGACCTGAGTTTTGTTTGCGGCTGGCTCGCAGTTTGGTATCGGCCAAGATTCAGAATCAGCGAACGTTATTGATGCGGAATCACATCGAACCACCGGCCAGGGCGATTCAGTTTATCAAGACGTTGAAGTGGGAGTCGGAGCGGGCGGAGTCGTTAGCGTCTTTGCTTGGGATAGAGGGGCTTGCAGCACGGATCTACTTTGAGCATTTTGGTGGGATGATCAAGGTGGATTGCGATGCAGCGGTACAAAGCAGGCCGACTGAGGGAGGAAGTCGCGAGGCTAGTGCGGGGTGGTTACGATTTGATTTTGTGGGGCGGAATCGGCGACCACCGCGAGATCCGGTAAATGCTTTGTTGTCATTGGGATATAGTTTGTTGGCAAAGGATTTGACGGTCACGTGTGCGAGCGTGGGTCTGGATCCTTATTTGGGATTCTATCATCAGCCGCGATTTGGTCGTCCATCGTTAGCGTTGGATTTGATGGAGCCGTTTAGGCCGTTGGTGGTGGATAGCGCGGTGATCACAGCGATCAACAATCGGATGATTGTGCCGGATCATTTTGTAGCGGCGGGGGACGCGGTGGCGTTGACGGCTGAAGGGCGTAAAGCCTTTTTTCGAGCTTATGAGCAGCGGATGGATCAATTGGTAACGCATCCGTTGTTTGATTATCGGGTAAGCTATCGTCGGATGCTGGAGATACAAACGCGGCTTTTGGCGAGATGTTTGACGGGTGAGATATGGGATTATCCGGTGTTTGTGACACGATAGGAGTGGGCCGATGAAAATACAAGCCCGACGCGTAAGCGAGGGGTCGGAATCATCCCTCGCTTACGCGTCGGGCTTGTTTTGACGCCGTTAGTTCAACTATTGGCTGCGATTTCATCAGGCCACGATAGGAGACCGAAGGTCGGTGGTTCTGCGGACTCACGTTTAGCCTTATCTGCATTCGGGTCGCGTACCTTTTATTACAGGATGTGTGGAATTTTAGATTTTGAAATGCGGATCGAGTGGTGAGGTGGTTCAAAAAAGCCGGGGGCCGCTCGCGATGCTGTTTTTTGCTGGGAATTATGGTAAAATAACGTCGAACAAGAGTTAGCAAAGGAGAAGAGATCGGTGACAATTAGCAGGGTGCTCGCGAAAAGGCGATTTATGCCTTACGGCGTAAGGACTTACGCGGGCGACCTTTCCGCGTTCGAAAGAGCGCGGCCTCATTGAAGCACGCTTTCCTTCAAAGGAGTTCTTAACCGATTCGGGTACTTTCCGCGTTCGAAAGAGCGCGGCCTCATTGAAGCGTG
>JANPNA010000228.1:0-11969 GCA_031427235.1 Pirellula sp. | reverse complement strand
TAAGCTGGGCCGCGAAACACTTTCGCTAGCGTTCCCTAGTAGCGGAATGCGTCAAGCATTTCGTTGGCGTCCAGCATTCACGAAAGCTTTGACAGCTTCCGCTACGATTTAAATCGGCCCGCCTTAAGATCGACGCCTATTTTCCAGCAAAATTGGGATAGCCCGCCCTTCAAGGTTCCATACGGGGACTTTCAAGATTGTTATAATTGCCGGTTTGCTCAAATTCCTCAATTCCCAAAGGAACCGAAAATGAAGATTGTTGCTCACGCATTGTGTCTGTTGCTGTTCCTCGGATCGACTCTCGCTGCTCAAGAGGCAACCAAACCCGGCAAGGAACATACATTCTTAGCCGAAGCGGAAGGCGAATGGTCCGTTAAAATTGCATCTCCCGGCGGGGACATGACTGGCAAGTGTGTCTATAAGATGGCACATAATGGGATCTGGCTGACTTCCCAACTCGATATGAAAATGCCCGATGGACCATTCACCGGTCAGGGACTCGATACATTTGATCCGATTAAGAAAAAATTTGTGGCCATTTGGGTTGATTCCATGTCCGCGACACCTGTCATCCTTGACGGTGACCGGAGCCCTGATGGAAAGAAAATAACGATGACGGGTAAAGGGCCCGCGCCTGACGGAACATCCACCAATTACAAAACGGAAACGGAATACGTGAGCAAGGACAAGCACGTCTTCAAGATGTGGATGGGTACCACCACTGGCGATCCCATGATGGTCGCAACCTATGAACGCAAGAAGTAACGTCGAGAGCTGGTTGGTGCTGCCGCTACGGATTCGGTACTCCAATTCCAATTTCGAAAGCACGACCGCTTTACCTTGGCCTGAGTCTCTTTTGTTTCCTGTGGGGCACCATTTCAGTCTCGACATCCTGATACGCTGCAAAGAAGGCTTCTCTGCTTTGGTTTCCGTAATTGCCAATAAGCCCCTCTTTAGTCCTTGTTTCAGCGGGAGCACCAACATTTTGAGTAAGACCTAAAGCATCCATCCCATTCTGGCCTCCCTCGCCCTCGCCGCCACCCGATGGTGGACTATTGATTGCGTTGATCACTTCTAGTACGTCAAGCGGGGAAAGTTGGTTGTCTCCGTTGACATCTAGGAAGCTAAATCGGGAGGGGAAACTCGGGTCGAACGCGGGCAGCTTCGAACTTTCATTCGTGCCAGCGGTACTGTTGATCTGGTTGATGATGATCAGCACATCCAACGGCTCAATCGAATCATTGCCATTGACGTCATATTTGTTGATCAGATTTTGCCAACGCTTGTAATTCTGCAGTTCTAAAGTCGCATCTTTGTTTGCAAAGCCATGCACGAGGTTTCCATTGTCTAGCCGACTTTGCGTATACTTCCACTGGCGGTCGATGGTGAGCTTGTCATCTTGATCGGCGACAACCTTGAGGGTTTTCGAGGTATTGAGTGCCTTGACGCTGTTCAAGTTAAGTCTCAGTTCTTGGCCACCGTTGGCGGTCAAATCCATTTCTCCCACACCTGTTATCGCACCATTGAACGAGATTGTGTCGATCACCGCATTGGGAATCGTCATACGGACTGGTTTACCATCACCTATGAACGCCACCGTGCCAACGAGGTTCGAAATTGGATGAAGGATTTCATAGAGGGAACTGTCTCCAATGCCTTTGAGTGTGACCTTGTCCAACTTTTCAGCCGATGCACGGAACAGAATTCGGCTATTGGTGCGGACCGTTAGGTTCCCACCAATGATGAGTAGTTCATGTGTGCCTACGGCCGAAGTCAAGAGTGTTAAGTTCTGGTTCGCCTCACCGTCAAGAAGATAGACCGGATAGTCTTCAACTTCGCCGTCTGCGGCTACCCCATTGGGTCCAAGTCCACCTGCCGAACTGAGCCTGAAGCGAGCGAAGGTCGTGCCTGCAGAGGCATTGATAGGAATCGTGAAGGGCAAAAGGTTCGCTCCAGAGGTCAGGGGCGATGCGACCACAACTTGTTCACCTACATCATTCCAATCGCCGTCGCGATTGAAATCGATCCAACCGTCCAGCTTGCCTGGGCCACTAGCCGTTGCCGTCAAGCTAGAAACGTTTGCTTGTGTTCGACTTGCAATAATCGACATGCCAAAGACAATTCCATCTTCATCGTTACTTCCTGTTGTGTCGTCGCCATTAGCGCCGAGCGATGGCGAGCCATTGGACTCCGCGTCAACCAAATTGCCCAGTTTGAGAGCACTTAGCCGATGCCGAGCTCCATCCAGTTGAAGCAGCGTTGGGTAGGTACTTGCAAAACCCGTTTGGGTCGCATTGGGTGCGTCACCAAAATCCGTTTGCGAAACGTCAATGTAGGTCCAAGCCACGGGTTCAGGCTCTACATTGGTGCCACCTTGTGAATCCGTAACACTATTCACCTTGATCCCGAGCCTTACCAATCCTTCGCTTTGGGCTTGTAGCGTAACATTAAATTTACCGCCACCCAGATCAACGAGACCGGAAGCAGTTGCGTTCAATAGAATGAGGTCTTCGATTGCGAAACCGGTCACTGGTTTGGTGAAATCAATCGCAGCCACAAAACTTCGGTTGCCCGTCATGGAAGGTTCTGGTGAGCTGATGACCGGTTTGAATGTGGAAGCAATCGCTTCTACCGTGATCGCAAACGAAATAGTTGATTGTTCGTTGTCTTTGTCTTTGGCTGTAATGGTCACGGTCTGGTTGGATACCGCGGCAGTCGGGACAAAGGACCAACTCCATGTGCCGTCAGAATTCTTGATCACTTCTCCCAAGGATGCAATCAGTAAAACAAGGTCCTCTGCAACATCATTATACGTACCATTGTTTCGAAGTATTGACGCAATCTTTCCATTAAGTGTTGTGAAACTCTGCGTCAATACCGGAGCAACATTTTTGATCGAGACGGTGGTCGTCACGACGGAACTGTACAACGGACTAGCACCGCTATCTTTGACTCTTAAACCGATCGTTCGAATACTCGGCCCATCATTGAAAATAACACTTGGTGACTGCGCAGTCGAATCCACTTGGAACGAAGCGCCATCAAAATCGAGATCCCATTCGTAAGACAAAATCTGACCCGCATCTGGATCTTGGCCACTTCCGTTGAGGAGCAACGAAACTCCTTCTGTGGCTGAGTACGGACCTCCAGCGAAAGCGACGGGCCGATGACTATCTGGGAGTTTTGTCTCCTCCTCGCCGTTGCCGACGTTGTCTTTTGCGATCGTGACGAAATCGTAGGTCGATGTCGAGTTGACTATGTACTCGGCATCAAAGAGTTTTGTGTTTTGTAACCATGGTTTGTAACGGCCACTATTCTCTGATACATAGACATCAAAAACAGCCAGCCCGGCTCCTACTTCTCCGTCGTCGCCTGACCACTTGACTCGCAGTCTCGGCTCGGACGGAACGGGTTCGATCGCTGCAATGGTGGAGATCGGTTTCGTGGCATCCAATGTGTTAAAGATCTCGGGGGTGTCAATTGGGACATTGCCATCGAAGATAATTCTCGCGTTGGCGGTTATTTTCGAACCGCTTGTAGCCGACTTCTTGGCTCGGATCGAATACGAAACAAATCCGTCCCCTTGGGGTGGCAACAGGTTTAAGGGTAAGAACCCATCGTTTGGATTCGTGGTGTCAGTCCCTGTTGCAGGCGAGATGCTAGAAAAAGTCCAGGAGATTTCGCGGGTGGCGGCATCAATTCTCGCGAAGACTCGCACAATGATACCGATTTCCGTGACCAGGTTTAGATCGAGGTTCAAGGTTTGTCTGCCAGTCGGTACCTTGAATTCACGGCCACCAAATCCGAAGTCTCCAAACTGGAATGAATTTGGGTCAAGATCGCTATCTAGCACTTGCACAATGCGGACCACCTGGGCTGCGCTCGTTGCACTCTTTGGGTCATTCTCGTAGCGAATGGTGTAAGGCAATCGCTCGGAAGCGGACACCCATTTTTCCGGACCGTATCCAATCGGCCCAATAATGTCGTTTGGATCCAGTGCCCGGACGTCGCGAGTAAAGTTGTTCTTGAGCGTAATGGCAATCACGCCACGAGATCGAATCTCGGTGCCAAAGAGCCGACCAACGCGCGTTTCAAGATCCGGTGTTACGAGATCATAGTGAACCACAAACGCCGTGTTTTCACTCGACAAATAGCGGAATCGACCATCGCTTTCCAACGAGAAGCCAAGCGGAGCGTCTCCGATTTGCTCAACTCGATAGGGTATGCCATTCAAAGCGGACAACACCGACTCCAATGCGTTGCTCGACAATACTTCGTTGATTTTGCCAGGTTTTGTGATCGACGGTGCTGTAACTTTGGCTGCGCCGCTTGGCACTCTAGGTGCCAGTGAGACCGCCGCGATGGGCGGTCCGAGTTCAAGCGGAACCGATAACTGCAAGTGATCGTTGACAGCAAGATCTACCTGAAAACCATCGGCAGCCTTCACGGATCCGCCACTGATAGACAGTGCATACTTCATAGCCGGGAGCTTTGGAAAAACGAACGATCCATCCGCTAATATCGCACTCGAAAAACGCCCCGTTCCGCCCACTTCCGAGAGTGTTAGCACTAAGCCTCTGTAACTAGTCGAAAGACTATTCGTGACAACGGAGCCAGAAATAGATGTCTGGCGTGCGGCAATAAATCGATCGAAAACTTCTTGCAACAAGTAGCGTGACGCATCCAGGATGTTCTTGGACGGAGTTTCTCCGGTACGCTGAAGTCCCTCCATCAGTGCTTGTCGCAATGCCCCCACGGTATTGCCTCGTTCCTGCTTGAACGCCTGAATCGCGTTTATCGCTTCCACATCGCTAAGATACGAAAGATCCAATTGACTCAAATCAAAGTCCCAAACGTAGCTTGCATTTGTGTCATTATAAAAATACTCGGAGACGTAATGGATATCGATCGGCGGGCTGGTCGCATCCACCTTCGCAGGCTTTACATAAAAGGACGCGCTGGCAAACTCGCCAGATAAGAGTATGTCCTTCGGACCATCGGAGCCAGTAAAGCCCAAAAACTCGGTACTGAAAATAGTCTTGTCAGCGTTCGCATCGGCAAGCGTTGACGCGAATGGATCGGTAGCCGAAAAATGAATCAATGGCACCGCAATATCGTTCAATGTATTGTTGCGCCAGCCGATGGTGACCGGAATAGTAGCAGGTGCTCGCTCACCACGACGTCGATTGAAGGTGTCGGGGCGAGTCAAGCTAATCGGCTGAAGATTCGCCGTCGCGAAAACAACTTCCAAGGAGTTCGGGACTACGACCGTCGCGTTCGTCGAACCTTTTGTAAGCCGAACAGAATGTATCCCTGTCGCAAGTGTGCGAAGATCAAATGTTGCATACAGCCGTGTATCGCTAACTCGAGTGTAACGTGTTGCATTCGATGTCCTGCCCGCAGAGTCGACGAGCGTAGCGGTCACGGACCGGTCAAATTTGGCGCCCTCGATCAAAATCGTTCGATCCCCGGCGGTCCCACCCTGTCCATACGAAATGTCGAAGACCGTGAACTGAACGGTTCTAGCCAGGATCGAAAAATTGCTAAATCCGTTGGTGACTTCATTTCCAAATGCAAAAATGTAATAGGTACCAGCTTGGGTTGATGAGATTACGATCCGCTGATCCGCTTGGAACGGCTTCAACGCACTGAACTCGGCAAGACTTCGGCGTGGCATCGCGTTGAATCTGGCGTACAGCTCGGTCGAGCCCTCGGCATTCGCGGAATCGAACTCGATAACCAGAGTTTCGCCAGCCGTGACATCGACGCGATAGTAGACTCCACCATTGGCGGTGATTGTTCCGGACTTGGGCGTACCCAACGTCAGTGCAGGCGCGTCGGTTGCAAATGCGTCCAAGCTGGCTTTCAGATTGTTGGTTTCATTATCTTCCACCAGATTATTGCGAATGTCAGAACGGATAATGACTTTGTAATTGCCTGGCAAAACCCCTGGCAGTGGAGCGGTCAAGCTAGAGGTATACGACGTGTTTGCAGGCACATCGGCAGTTCGCAAAACGCGTCCAAAATAACCGTCATCGATGTCCCACGTTTCGTCCGCTGAGATGTAGATCGCGTCGTACCAGCCACCGCGCGCTAGGTTTTGGCCTGCATTCGTAACCGTATACGTGATCGACGCCGATTGCCCAATGTCTCCGTTTGCTGGAATGGTAATGTTACCGACAACCAGATCGGCCGGAGGAGTATGGCTGATCAGGATTGGCTGAATTGCGATTCCGACATTGTTCCCCTCCAACTGTCGTTCATACACACGATTCGTCGAATCGGTGACCACGAACACATAATAGGCCCCCCCCAGCCCAGCGGGGATCTGCAGATTCGAACTCGCCGAATAAGTCTGGCCAGCGGGTAGATTACTAATGCGGTCGACGAAACCAACAGGAGTGTCGCTACCCTTGTCAAAAATCTGATCGAGCGAAAGATAGACACTGTCTGCCCAAGAAGCGATTGCTGTCCCGCCTCCAGCATTTTCCGTCGTCCAGGTTAGGCCAAAAGTTCTTCCCGAGAACGCCTGAGCCGGAGCCGTGATACTGGCTATTCGCAGATCTGGTGTCAGGCTCAACGCAATGTTGGTTGCTGAGGTGCTGACCGCTTTGTTGTTGCTTTCACCTGGTCCCTCTAGCACGGAATCCGATGAATCGGTTTGAACAATCGTAAAGTAATTGCCAGCTAAATCGATGCCGATTGGCCAATGGATGGTGCGTGTGTAAGAGCCATTCACGCTGAGAGTATTGTAGTGAGTGTAGCTTCCAACAAAGATGTCCGAACCATCAATGGAACTGTCTGTCGATAACCAAACCGAATCGTTCCAAATGGAGGCGGATGTTGGAGCGACTCCCGTATTTTTCACCGTCCAACTGATCGGCAAAGTTGCCCCCGAATTCGTGGTCAACGGGACCGTCAACGCGGTCACCTGCAAATCCGCTACTTGGCCACCATCGATCGGGTTCGTCGTAACGGAAAAGTCCACTGAGACAAAGGAGTTATTTGCCTCGTTTAACTCAGCAACGCCATTGATCGCGTCCGTCACTAGGAAAAGACGATACAGTCCCTCCGAGGTATTCGATGGGATCTTCAAACTCTCGCTCAATCGGAAGTAGGTTCTTCCTGCTTCGAGATCGGACGGGCTGGAGTAGTTTCCTACCGTCACATCGTCGCTATTCCCAACAATCAAATCTGAGGAGAGGACAACGCGATCGGTCCATGACCTGCCGAACGTTGGTCCGCGGCCTTGGTTCTCGATCTCGAAATCAAAAGCGAGCGAACTTCCAGGTGCGATCGACCGATTGGCTAAGCGAGGGTTGAATGAACGAACGCTTAGATCCGGTCGATCATCCTCGATGAAAATCGGTAGGGATGAGATGTTGTTGTCGTTATTCAGTTCGTAGACCAGATCGTTACTGTCTGTATTGACTAGGACAAAACTCGCGCCGAACCGGTCCGTAGGCAACTGCAAATGGGTCGTGAGGTTTTCAACTTGGTTTGGAACAAGAACGCCATTCCGTTGTCGCGAACCCAACAATCGATCGTTGGCATCTTTTTTGTCGTCCACGGAAAGATAGTACGCATCGGTCCAAAACGTATTAGGAGTCGGATTTTTTCCGATATTCGTAACGTTGTAATTGATGGTTAGTTGTCGGCCCGCTTTGGCGGCAGTCGACGAGCTAACCGAGGAGGCAACCAAATCGGGCGGGTTGATCTCGATGCGAGACGGATTTGACGCGGCAAGAATGTTATTGACATCGTCATATTCCAAAACGTTATTGGCACTGTCAACCGACACGATCACATAAAAGTCACCCTGAAGCCTATCGTCCAAAACAAAGCTATAGCTTAGATTTTCCGATTGCTCACCTCGCAATATTCCATTTCGGCTCTTACGTCCCAGCAACAGATCGGTTTGCAAATCGAGTTTTTTGTCGGTCGACAAATAGATAGAATCCTGCCACGAACTTTCACGGGTCGCGGTCACGGACGTGTTGGTCACTTTGTACGAAACGATGAGCGGTTGCCCAGCCGACGCGGTTGAAACGGGAAAAATGGATTCCACGGCTAGATCAGGTCGAGGTCGCAACACGATTCGCATCGGGAATTCCGTTGCCCGGTCATTGTTTCCCTCGAAATCGTGTTCGTAGACCGATTTCGAAGCGTCGGTTCTAACGATAACGTACGCATTGTTGCTTGTGATGTTCTCTGGCAGAAGGACACTCAAGTTGGATACGCTGTACTCGGCACCGTTGGCAGCTAGAACCCCGTCGTGAGTCACCGTCTTGAGTAGAGTATCGTCCCTATCGATATCAGTGCCATTGAGAGACAGGTATACTTGATCGGTCCATTGGTTAACTCGGGTTGCTCCAGGTCCTTGATTGCGAACCGTCCAATTGACGATAACCGGTTCCCCCTCGAAAGCATCGCTTGGGCTGGTGACTCGAGTCACGATCAGATCCGGTGGTGGCGTGAGCGAAATCGTCGCAGTTGCACTTGCTTTTGTATTATCATCTTCGCCGGCAGTTTCCTCGACACGATTCAATGCATCGGTCACGACGATGAATTTTCTGTCACCGACCACATTTTGAGGCAAAACTAAAGTCAATGAACTGCGGTAGTTCTCGTTGACATTAAGATAGCTCGGATTTTGGACTTGTCCTAGGTCGATGTCATCGTTGCTGAGAACGCCATCTGTCGACAGATAGACGCGATCCACCCAGCCGCTGGAATTGGTGGATGCGTTTCCGATGTTTCGGACAATCCACTCGATCGTAGCAGGTTGTCCAGTGAACAAGTTGCTGGTCAACGAGGTGACAGAATCCACAATCAGGTTGGGTGAGGGACGCGCGTCGATGGTGATAACAGCATCGTCGATCGAGGAGTTGTTCCCCTCGTTGTTGAACTCTTGGATTGTGTTGCCAACATCTGTTGTGATAACAAATCGATACACTCCAGAAAGTCCCGCCGGTATCTGAACCGTTTGCGTTCGCTGAATGAAACCGTTCGGCAAAATGGTCACGGACACTGGGAAACTCGAAAGCGAAGCATCGCCTCCAATGATTCCGTCATCTGACAGGTACACGCGATCACTCCATGGGCCGACTGCTGATGCTGTGCCCTGGTTTTTCAGAATCCAAGTAACGTCGGTTGACTGACCTGCAACTACGAGTGTTCTTGCAGTGATGCTTTCGACGATCAAGTCAGGAAGCGGGGGTAAGCTGACGGTGACTGCAGTCGCTGTGACATTGTTCGCTTCATCCAATTCGAACTGTTCGTTCGCAAAATCGGTTTGGACAAGAATTTTATATGCGCCGAGTACAATGCTTAAGTCGAGAGGCAGTGTTATGGACATAGTCTGCGAATAGGTTGCTCCGACGGCCAGTGGCAGCTTCGAATCTGCGTTAACCGTTGCTAGAAATCGATCGCTCGCGTCAATTTTGTCATCGATCGATAAATAGACTCGATCGCGAATCGACTTCGCTAGCGCAGCGTTGCCCGAATTCAGGACTGTCCACGTCACATCAAACGGAACCGAGAGCTGCAAGTTCGGTGGGACCGTGATGGTCGCGACGGAGAGGGCGGGATAATCGGCGATCAAGGAAGCAAATGACGAATTCGTGGTGTTGTTGGTTTCGGCGGTACCAGCGACATTGGACTCCGTGATGTTGTTTGCCGAATCCACCTTGATGGTGATGTCAAAGTTGCCAGTTCCGGGTATGCCATCGGGAAGGATAAAAGAAGTGCTCCTGGCAACGCTTGCTTTGGAAGCCAGGGTGTTCCCGGAAAACACTATGGACCTGTCCAAAACAACTTGACTGGTTGCGCGATTGACGGCCTTGACCGACGTCGACCAGTTTCCGGTGATCGAGACCGGCCCGTCGTTTTTATCTGTCCAGCCCAGCGTCAAGGTTTGGCCCGAACGGGCAGACACCGGTGGCGAAATCGAATCGACAATGAGATCAGAGAATTGGGGTTGGTCATCGTTAACAATGACGCTGGTGGCAGTACCAAGCGAGATGCTTGCTAGATTCGAGGGGTTGGAAAGGGTAACAGCAAATCCCTCGTCAGTTTCAAAGTCGGTATCCGATGCGACACTAACGGCTATTGCTTTTGTCGATTCGAATGCTGCAAAAATAACCGAGCCACTTGGTAGTACTGCTCCAACGAAGTCGGTTGCATTCGCGGGGTTAGCACCAAATCCTGTTACCTTCCATTGGATGGTGCCCGAAGAGCTAAGGTCGCCGAAGCGAGTAATGTTGTAGGAGTAGTTGACAGAGCTCGAATTGCCTTCGTTTTTGCTGAAGCTGTCGGCAGCAGCAGCGATGGACAACGCAGTTTCTGCCGAGCCGCTATTAACCAAAGTAACCACATAGTTTCCAATGAATGTGGTAAAGCTCGAGTGAGGACGAATCCGGATTTTGTAGGCTTGACCGGCCGTTAGATTATCACTCTGCATGGTCACGATCGCTCCGTTGGCGTCATTCTCCTGGAACTTCAAAACCGTGTTACTTGCATTGAGCAGTTCGACCCGAACACGTTGCAGTTGGGGGGCGACAGCCGAGGTAACTCCGGTTGCGCCAGGGTTCACCTGGATCATGACTGGCAGGTTTTGAGCGGCGGTGAACGTCCATTCGTCCGGTTGCTGATTTGCTTTTTGAGCATCGTCGATTGCCCCAGGGGTTGGCGTTGAAAACGGAAGCGGACCGCCATCCGAGACGATCGTTGGCAGGACAACCACTGCACCATTAACCAGGGCACCTGTTGCAATTTGCGCAGCTCGCACATAGAGCTTTTGCCCATTCAAATCCAGCTTGGATCCGACTGGGATGATGAGTGTATTGACATAAAGTGCTTCGCCGGATGCACCGACGCTGTTTACATCAATGTTGGTCAAACGCACATAGGTGTTGTTTGCCAACTCGATCTTGCCGTAAGCGAAATTAGTTGCAGTAAAGCCCGACGCAACCGCACCCAAATCCGCGCCCATCACTTCCAAAAGTTGTGGTGTGGCCGACGTTCCGACACCGTTCAGCAAAACACGACCTTGAGGGAGAAAATTCGAAGCCACGCGAGTCTTGCCCAACAGGCTGCCTGCCACCGCCAACGTACTACTATAGGAAATTTTCAATGAAGCCGTATCCGAAGTCGTTTCTCCCACTCGGATCGACTGCGGAATCGCCAGCGTCGATCCGTATTTGACGTCAATCGATCGATAATTACTAAGAATGCGACTGATTCCACCCGCGCCAATTGTCTTTGTCGTACCATCGTTCACTGCGATATCAACTGTTGCCCCTGCACTGACGTTTAGCAGCCCAGGCTCGATAGATGAATTGACGGCAGAAAACAAACCATTCACCGAGAAGTTCGTTCTGTCACTGTAGTTGCCACTCTTATTGAATGTCGTGCCGGTTGCCGTTACAACACCCAGATTACTCACAATGAACTGCGATGACGTGTTGTAAACGGTTTGCCAAAGCGTCAGACTCGAACCCGTGCCAAAATTCGCTGCGCCAGCCACCGTTAGAGTTGAATTGGTCGCCACCCACGTCTTGACTCCTGCTAGTACGTTTAGCGTTGCGCCGGCAGCGACGGTGAAGTTGCCGTTGAAGACGTAACTCAAGTTGGCTGTTGTCTCAGTGCCAATTACTCGTAGATCCAATGAACCAGATGGCAAGGTGGCTGTGATTATGTAGATATCTTGAAAACGTGCATTGTCACTACCACCGCCAGCCGCGGAAAGAAATGGAATGACAGTGTAGGGCACGTAAATTGTCAAATCAAACTTGGAGCCCGAAGCTACTAATCGTCCACCATCATTTACCGTAAAGTTAGTTCTGTCGCTATAGTTACCACTCTTGTTGAATGTCGTGCCGGTTGCCGTGACAACACCCAGATTACTCACGATGAACTGCGATGACGTGTTGTAGACGGTTTGCCACAACGTCAGACTCGAACCCGTG
>JANPNA010000227.1:0-3708 GCA_031427235.1 Pirellula sp. | reverse complement strand
ATCCCGGGCGGATCGGCGGCCGAAGTACCAAGCGAAAGATAGTACCAGATCGCTTCGATTTGCATTTCCGTATCGCCGTCCAAAATGGTTTTATGGGCTGCCACTCCATCCGGCCACGAGTATGGCATAACGATGCGAGGGCGATACGCACCAGGCTTGCGAACAAAATTGTTGAACCAACCCGGTTGAAGACGTTGATAGGTCGTCATCAAGTCGATCCCTTTGTTGATAGGTGACGGCTTGCCATTGAAATTGTGACACGCAATGCAGTTCAAACCTTTATCGCCGAGCAATTCGCGGCCGGCTGTTCGCAGCAGTTTCTCGCGCTCTCGCTCGCTCTTAGTATTGCTTTCCGGATTAGGGATGTTCAACGCCACACTCTTCAAAACATCCAAATGTGCAAATAGGTCGGGCAAGTCTCGAAGGTTGGGCTCGCCATACTGCGGCATGCGAGTGGTCATATAGGGCCGGACACTCTCACCATCGAACAGAACTTTTTTCAACCAAACTGGTTGCAGCTTGGCACCCACCAACGTCAACGGCGGCGGAATGCGACCATCGTCCCCTAGATTCTTTTCGCTGGTTTTAAAATACGCGTTGCGATCTTGTGGAACACCACCAAAATCATCGCGAACATGACACGCAATGCAGTTGAATGCAGTCAGTGTCTTCGCGATCTTGGCTGTGTCCGAGTTGTCTGGCTTCTCCACTTTCAGCGCTGCAACAATCGCTTCTACCTGCGCGTCATCGAGAGTAAATTGCGGGCTCATACTCGGTTTTTTGGATAAGCAACCGCGGGTCAGGTCGGCTTTTCGCAATGAACCGAGCGGAGCAACTGCAGGTATGTTTTGCAACTGATGGCAAGCTGCACAATTCAAATCTTGAAAAGCCTTCCTTCCCAACTCCACCAGTTTCTTTTGTGGCTGAATGACTTTTTCTTTGAGCTGCTGTTCACCCAACAAGTATCCAGAAATGGCTTGCGACTCCGCTGGCGTCAACTTCATGTCGGGCATCCGTCCCGAACTTCGTACGCGTAGCGGTTGGAACAAGAATGCGCTTAAGGCTGCGTGACTGTACTTGCTCGGAAGATGACTTAAATCGACTCCAACACTTTTTGCAATTGCGTTGCCGTTCTCGTCGGTGTTCTCGTCGGTGTTCTCGTCGGAGTTATCGTCATTTATCACTTCGCGAGGAACATGACAGGCAATGCAGCCAACGGAGTGAAAAAGCTCCTTTCCAATATTTAAGTCCAGCTTGCCCGCCACTTCGGACTCAAAAGGATGAGCCGATTGAGCAACGAGAAAATGGGTCAGCGCCTCGGCGATTTCGTCACGCTGACTGTCCGATTCCGAGGCCAAAAGGTCCGGCATCGTTGTCCCTGGATGCATGGTCGACGGTGATGCGAGGAATCGTCGCAGATAGTCGGGCGCAATCCTTGCACCAACATCGGACAAGTCCGGGGCGGCACGTTTTAGAAAGGGCTGTGGCTCGGTATCGATGTGACATGCGGCACAGCGCAGTTCGCTTATCAGTACTTCTCCGACTTGAGGCTGCGTTAGGGGATGCTTGTTAGAAAGCCCGATCACGACGGTCGAGGCAGAGGCCCCTCCTGCCATTAGCACCAAGATGCATGAAGCCCAACCTACAGTTCCAATTCTTGTCACGACCTTAATATCCTGAGCTTATTATGTATATCCCAACCCGATGCGTAAGCGAGGGATCATTTCGCCAGGTCCCTGACTTAGGTATCGGGTTATGATTAGTAGTTTTAGCATTGCCGGACGCTTAATTCCTCAACGTTGCCTCGCCACCTAGTTTGTGGTCATCGGAGCGACTCTCGGCTCCCCCTGTCGGAAATGATACCATGCTGGGAGACCGGTGTGTGGTCTGTCCTTGTCTCTGGGTGACAACCTGGCCGGTTTGTCCGATTCGCTGGAGAAGTCTTTGTAGGTCGGCGAGTCATGGTTGTCTATTGATCATTGAGTTTGGATCGCGGACGGACCATGTATGGGTGTGACATCGTATTGGGAGCCATGGAGTTGAATCGCGGAGCGATGGTATTCGATTTTCAGGGGTGTGAACCCCTGGAAATTGTGCTGAATTCGTCGGTGAAAGAGGCAGCTTATTCGTCTACCGTGGAGGCATTCTCACGAACCCTCCAGAACTGCTCAAAGACGTGGAGTTGCCACAGATTGTTAATTCCCAAGCCAATATCAGCCACGTGAACAACTTCTTGGATTGCGTGAAATCTCGCCAAGCACCTGCTGCCGATATTAGCATTGGCCATCGCTCCGCCACGGTATGCCATCTTGGCAATATCGCCGTGCGAACGAACAAGAAGATTAACTGGGATCCAAAAACGGAAACCATCGTCGGCGATGCGGAGGCATCCAAATGGCTGACGAAAGAATACCGTAGCCCATGGCACCTGATCCATTCTTAGGGCTTGCGGCTAGCGTTGCCAAATTTGGAGTGCTCCGATTTTATCGGAGCTTTCAGATCCGCGCGGCGACCGAACTCAATGGGCCGGTCCTTCCGTTTCCACACGGTGCCCCCAATCGGAAGCGTCTGGATCATTGGACTAAATTAGAAATAATAGATTTGACAAATCGGAAATAGCTCCGTTATATTGTCCGGTGATAATCACCCCAAACCAGGATAATAACAATTCTTCTTTAACGAGGTATATGATGCGTGGCCTATTTTTACTCATTACGGTCGTAGTTGCTGGCTTGGCCTCGGTCGTACCTGTGCGGGGCGATGAGGTCGTCGGCGCGGTCTGGAAGATTGATTTCAAGGACGACAAGTCGTCGATCAAACTCCAATGTCTTAAGAACGGCAAAGTATTCGGGCTAGGAGGTAAAAAGATCGGCGATTGGAAGGGTAATGGGCCACAGTCCGTGATCGACATCACCGACGGTGGAAAGCGGAATGGCATCTACACAATCACCAAGATGAAGAAAGATCCGCCCACATACCGCGGCATTTACAAGAGCAGCAAAGGCGAAGACACATTGATTTCAGTCACTTTGGTAAAAGACTGATTCGCGGAACAGAATGAGGCACGCCGAACATTTAAAAGATTCGCTTTTGCGTCGTTGTTCTAGATCGCGTGGGCTGGATTTCGGTCGCCTTACTTCTTACTCCTTGTGCAAGCGTCCGATTACTTCCGACGAGCTTGTTCCACATTCACAGTTATCGCCAGATGCAAGTGAAAGTGGAAAGTGGCGTACGCCAGCTGGATTGTTAGCCCGAACAACAGGGTCGATTGAGCTCCAAATGCTCCCACTGTCAAGGTCGTTACGATTACACAGGACGGCAATCGAATGATCCTCGAGTGCGTCGTGATAGTACGAGGTCCAGACGCCGCCATTACCGCCGTTGTGTCCCCACGTCCGAAGCTTTCCATCTCCAAAGGACAATGAAAAGCCGCAACCATAATTGTTCGTGTTTCCATCCTTCGTTTTGTATGGGAGAAGTGCGAGCCGCATCGTTTCCGCCTTAATCAATTTGTTTTGTCTAAGCCCCGCATCGAGCTTGGCAAGCGATTCTAAACTACACCAAATGTGCCTCGTCAGCAGAATCTGTGGGTAGTTTTTGGCTCCGGAAGATTCCCAAGCTGGTGATATAACGCTGTTTTAATGGTTTCATACTCCTTGAAACCGTACGCTTTTCTCATGGTCAATTTCGCCTTGTTGTTGAAGCCCT
>JANPNA010000226.1:0-6021 GCA_031427235.1 Pirellula sp. | reverse complement strand
GCGTTCGTCGAACCGCAACAACAACCAACCCGACAACCAGAACAACAACACTGGTTTCCGTGTGGCGAGCACTTTGCAGCAGGCGAGACGCTTGCATAGCCAGAATCTGCATGCATCAACCATATGAATGGTTGCCCATCAGAGGGTGCCTAAGTGTGTAAAGTCCAGGCAGTCGTCCCGTGTCGAACTGAACGAGGTTGCATGCAATCGAGAATGGTTTGGCCAAATGAACAAACGTCCCGGCGGGTCTGGTAGGCCGCAAGGTTCGAAGGCCCCGCCGGGATTTTATTTTCAGTAGAACGACACAGTAGCATGGTGACAAAGTAGCATGGGGACAAAGTAGCATGGGGAATTGCCGTTTGGTTAAATTTTCGGAATGGAAAATCTTCGCAATTGCCAGAAAACCCTCTTTCGGGAGAATCGTTATGGGACGCTTACGCAACCGGCCAATAAAAACGTACGAACGTACCCAGATTGACGGTCCTGCTATGCGTAATGTGCGTGGCTCAACACTCTCGCATTCAGCGCGACGATTGAAACTGGCTCTAGACTTTCCACAGTCCATGACTTATTGAATGCACGGCTGGGGAACTATCCGGACGCTCCACCGTTCAACGCCTGCCGTTCGCTGCAATCGTGAAGCAAGTTTCGCGAATTCCTTCTTGGTGAGCTTAACACCCTTGGCATAGAGCTTGGTTGCAACTCCAACGATCGGGGACAGTGCATTCCATGTCATCGACTTGGCCCATCCAACCGCCTTATCAAGCGTGCGTAATTGAGTGCCGTTCCAGTGTCGCTCCAGTGCACACCAACATCATTCGATTCGGTTGACTGTTAAACAACAATTGAGCGGTGATGTCGTTAGACCGAAGCTGGCGATTCGCTTAGCCAATCGGAAAGGCTCTTTTCCGGTACTTGGATCTTCAGCACTGGGGCGAATTCCTCGAAGGACTTGTCGACATCTGCCATCAACTGGGTCAGGTCAACGCTGCGCGACTGAGTTATGCGCTCGATGCCGCTCAAGAACTCGGTATCGTCATCCCATTGATCGTCTCGGCACGAAGGCAATAGCGAGGCCAATGCAACGCAAGCTGCGTCGATACGGGGCGTTGGGCCGTCTAGTAATTCGTCCAAAGCTGGATGACGTTCAATGAGAATTGCAAACTCTTCTGGAAGTCGCCAGTTGCGGCACAAGGCGGCTGCAGCTTGGGCATGGTCCCATCCAAACAGTTCCTTTTCCAGCGACGACAATCGAAGTCGCTCATTGCTGCGTCTTTCCACGAGTCCTTCATAATGTTCGGGCAATGCCTTGAGCAACAACGGAATCGCCATATCTTGCAGCAACGCCGCAGCAAAAAGGTCCTCGGCGTTGGGCAGTCGAAGTTCGCGACCCAAGCTTCGTGCGAAGACAGCTCGCCGCAAAGAATCTTGCCACAAGCTCTTTAAGTCGAATGGGCCAAACTTGGGGTTTGGTACCAAAGAAAAAACAGCGCTCCAAAGGGCAAAGTTTTTTATCGTTCGAACTCCGACCAGAGTTAAGGCTTGCTGGATGGATGCGATTTCCCTTGAGAAGCCAAAGTACGATGAGTTGACAAAACGTAGTACTTGCCCCATCAACCCTGCATCGGCTTCGATGGGTTTGGCGTATTGGACGGGCCCGTTGTTGGGGTCTTGAGACAACTCGAGCAATCGCATCGCACTCGTTGGAAGTGCAGGCAACTGCGTATTGGCGAGGACTTCGTTTAGATTTCGGACGTCGATTGTCTTGGGCATGCTGCAGGTCTCTTGCTGGGGGGGCGGGCCGTTTGCAGTACACCATGCAGACAGCCAAGGTATTGGGTTCGTCTGCAAAGTTAGGTTTGATATCCATAGAAGCAAATTAACCCTAGAACTTTTGTCGGGATACCTTGTTCAACTTGGAACTCCAGCCATCACAATTTCCTGCGATAACGGTTAACGCGATTGTGCCAACAGCGACAATGGAAGCGGCGGCAGCGTACCGTTCGCAACGATTGCCATATTTAGGTTGACTCTACCTGTATTAGTTAAAGATTCGTGACCATGGATTCACTCTTGGGCATTCTGACTGAGGTAAATGACAAGGTAGTGTGCTAGTGATTCTATTAGGACTAGTCCTTTATTCTTTCGTTGTGTCTTACGTCCGCTGAGTGTTCCATGGATCTTGTTCAAGTTCAAAACCTCTGCAAGAGCTATCCAGACGCGACACAGGGAGAGTTTATAGCGCTAGACAACGTGAGTTTTGTCGCCAAAGCAGGGGAAGTATTTGGATTGCTTGGCCCCAACGGTGCAGGCAAAACGACTGTCCTTCGCATTTTGGCAACGATTTTACAACCCACATCCGGTTCTGTTCGCGTTTTTAATTTCGACGTGACTCAGCAAGCAGACTTCGTTCGCCATTCGATCGGATTCGTGTCCAACAACACCGCGATTTACGATCGCATGAGTGCCTGGGAATTAGTGGAGTACTTTGGTCGATTGTATGCGCTGCCAGACGATCATTTGTACCCACGCATGGAAAAGATTTTCCGCAAACTCCAAATGGAAGATTTCAAGGAGTGCCCGGGCGCAAAAATGTCAACTGGGATGAAACAAAAGACCTCGATCGCGAGAGCCTTGATACACGATCCACCTGTCCTCATCTTCGATGAAGCGTCGCTGGGGCTCGATGTCATGGTGGCTAGAGCCCTCCAATCCATCGTGATGGATCTGCGAGATCAGGGCAAATGCATTATTTACTCCACCCACATCATGCGAGAGGTGGAACGGTTGTGCGATCGGGTCGCCATCATTTACAAGGGGAAAGTTGTCGACTCAGGTACACTCGAAGATCTAGCTGAGCGACACCAACAGAATGACTTCGAAGAATTGTTCTTTCAATTGCTAATGCTCGGTGACAACGAGCCTCGACCAAAAACCGGCTTGGGACTTACTCCGCTCAGTGGAACGATTGCAAACTCGTTGAAGGTGGGATCGGCATGAATTGGTCACATGTAAAACTCATTTTTCATCGAGAAGTTCGAGACCAGTTGCGAGATCGTCGCACCATGTTCACGATTTGTATCCTCCCGCTTCTGCTCTACCCCTTGATGGGGATGGTCATGATGCAAGTTGCACAATTCCATCGGGAACAGCATGTTACCGTTGGTATCGTCGGCTATGAAAACTGGCCAAAGGACTTTCCGCTCATTACGGAAGTTGCAAACGACAAAATCCATTGGAAAAAGCTGTCGACAGATCATGACTTGATTCGAGCGTTTGAACAATCTGAATTGCCCGTAGTGGCTTCCAGCAATATTGAGTCCGCAGCCAAAGCGATCAATCAAAGCAGCGCCCCAATCGCTGCTGAAAAACTCTTAAGGGAACTCGAATCCGATGTTATCCTTTGGGTTCCATCTAGTTTCAATGAATCGATCTCCCAGGATTCACTGGTTGTGCTCAGCAATCAACGATGGGAACGTTCCCAGTTGGCGGTCCAGTTCCTCAATGAACGAATGAACGACTGGCACTCGAACTGGCTTCGAATTCATTTGAAGGTCTCCGAATTAGGAGCAGCCATCATGGATCCACCTCGCGTACAACAGCTAGATGTCTCGAACGCGGAAATGAAGCGTGCAATTGTCTGGTCCAAAATTCTACCTTTCGTCATGCTGGTCTGGGCACTTACGGGTGCTTTTTACCCGGCGATCGATTTGTGCGCAGGCGAAAAAGAACGTGGAACGCTCGAAACGCTTCTCTGTAGTCCTGCTCGAAGAAAAGAGATCGTTTGGGGCAAACTCCTGACGGTCATGTGTTTCAGCATTGGTACGGCGCTTTTGAACCTAGCAAGTATGCACACGACGGCTTCGATCGTTATGTCTAGATTCGCCGGACTGGGTGCCAGCGATATGGTGGCGGCCATGGGACCATTGCCGCTACACTCCATGGGGTGGTTGATTCTCTTGGTGATCCCTATTTCAGCAATGTTTAGCGCCTTGGCCCTGGCGGTGGCGTGCCTTGCTCGCAGCACAAAAGAGGGACAATACTACTTGATGCCGCTACTCCTGGTCGGCATGCCACTCGTTATGCTTCCAATGATTCCGGGCGTGCTTCTGTCTCCCGGTACAAGCATTGTTCCTATTACGGGTGCAGTACTGATGTCGCGGGCGTTGATGGATGGAGAGTACATGCACGCGCTACTCCACTTGCCGACCGTGGCCACAGTAACCGTTCTGTGCTGTTTGCTCGCGGTTCGTTGGGCAGTGCGGCAATTCGAGAGTGAGAACGTAATGTTTCGTGACAGCGAACGTTCCTCCATGTCGCAATGGATTCGCAATGTATGGCGTCAACGCGAGGATACCCCAACTCCAAACGAATCCTTGCTCTGCGGCCTGCTCATTTTGGTTTGCCTGTTCTTTGGAAGGCTGTCCTTGGGCGGCATGCCATTGAACTGGACTTCCATAGTTCAATCGACCATTGTCATTCAGATCGGCATGATCCTCGCGCCCGCATTGATTATGGCGACCATGTTGACCCGCTCGGTCCGGAAGTCCCTCCGATTGAATCGTACAGGTTTCATTGAGATAATATTGGCTGCATTACTCGCCATTAGTTTGCACCCAACTTATGCAGCATTTGCATCCTTGGTTGGCGCCGAATACAAACTTGGGGAGCAGACGATCGAGATGCTCATGCAGTTTGATTCGATCCTAGCAAGCGCCCCTATTTGGAGTGTACTATTAGTGCTGGCTCTCATTCCCGCCGTATGCGAGGAACTGGTTTTTCGGGGTTTCCTGTTCGCCGGACTTCAGAGGCACGGTGGGCATGTCCGTGCGATATTATTAACGTCGATACTGTTTGGTCTGTCCCATGGCGTCCTGCAACAAACGATTACCGCATCGGTGATTGGCATGCTACTCGGATGGCTCGCATTTCGGACAGGCGGTGTGGCTTGCACGATCGTTTTCCATTGTGTTCACAACAGTATTTCGATGCTGCTCGCAGCCCATTCCAGTCGCGGTTCAAGTGTTCCATCGATGTTGTCTTGGGCCCTCGAGTCCAACAATGGACAACTTTCGTATTCCAGTGCTTGGTGCACGCTCAGTGTCGGCATTGCGATCACGTTAATCGCTTGGTTCGCCACCAAAAAATCTATGAGTAGCATGGCAAAGCTTAGCCACCCGCCCTTTGGGAGGGTCTCGCGAAGCGAGGAGAGGGTGAAGTGGGTTAGGTGATTGTTCAAATCAGTTCACCCTCCCCGGCCTACGGCCGACCCTCCCCGAGGGAGGGTGACTTGCTGGACGATCACTTAGAGGGAAATATCAATATTTCCATGCAGACAACGGTGCACAGCTTCGGCAAGTGTTCACGGAGATCGCGTTGACCCTCAGTACTATTATTACGGAGTAAGCCAATATTATATGTCAATCACACCTCCAAAACGAGCGTCTGTTTCGCCCGCCGTCGACGTGGAGCGGCCATGGTCGAAATGGCGATTACTTCGGGCCTGTTCTTCTTCTTCTTCTTTGCAGCGCTCGAATTCTGTCGCGTGTCCATGATTCGCCACTCCGTTGAGAATGCATTGTACGAAGGAGCTAGGCATGGGATTGTCCCAGGAGCAACGGAGAACGAGATTGAGAGCGTGGCAAGAAGTGTATTGAGCCGAATCGGCGTTTCCGGGGCAAACATTGATGTGTCCCCTAAGAAAATCCGAAATTCCACGCCCGAGGTAAGCGTTCGGATTCGTTTGCCGCTGGATCGAGGCCTGTTTGCTCCAGCTCTTTTCTTCGTAGGAAAGTCCATCGATCGAACTCTGGTCATGCAACGCGAGGGCGCACGCTAGTCTCTTACCGCTTTACCAATTCAAAGATCCCGCATCCGTAATTGCAACCAAAGTTCAGCGCTACCTCGTTTGGGTTTAGCGCCACTTCCTCAAAAAGATCGCCTGCATCGTTGACGAACGAAAAGCTACGGACTTGGTAGTGTTCGCCGAGAAGTTCTAACAAGTAACCGACCGAGAAGACT
>JANPNA010000225.1:0-8591 GCA_031427235.1 Pirellula sp. | reverse complement strand
TTTAGTGTTGCGCAACTTTTCATCCCGAAGGGATATCAGACATTAGCCGGTGGTTGAGCGGAGCGACACCACCGGAAAAGAATCGTGCAGAGCGTTCCGATCCTGAAAGGATCGCAGAATCTGTGACCCTTTCAGGCAACGTTGTGAAGCATTTTCACCAACAATTCACGTCGGTTGAGTGGGAGCTTGCCTCCCCTCAACCTTGTTTTGCGTCCTACGTATACCGGGAAATACTTGTGCACATGTGCTTAGACCCTGTGCTTTTCTTGGGCGAGCGGCAGACTTCATTCTACCTGCCGAATCTTCATGTGGACGAGCGAGGCCCTTCGTTCGTTTTGTTTCTACCAAACCTGAGCGAGGGACTCGCTCAGCCACAGAACTAAAGTGTGTCTTCCAAAATTGGCTTCTCAAAATTCCTCCGCAGCTGCTCAGGTGTTACCTCGTTTTCCCAACGGCTGATCGCAATCGTCGCGACTCCGTTGCCAATAAAATTGGTCAGCGCGCGACACTCGCTCATGAATCGATCGATACCTAGAAGCAAGCCAAGCGATTCAATGGGAATGCCAGGTACCGCCTGCAACGTCGCGGCCAGCGTCACAAAGCCAGCGCCGGTAACACCGCTAGCACCTTTGGACGTTAGCATGGCAACGAGAAGTAGGCTGATCTGCTGCATTATGCTCAGGGGAGTGTTGGTTGCTTGGGCTAGGAATACGGCCGCCATCGTCATGTAGATATTCGTGCCATCGAGATTGAAACTGTAGCCGGTTGGGACCACAAGTCCGACGGTCGATTTGGAACATCCGAGTTGCTCCATCTTTTTAATGAGACCCGGCAAAGCAGTCTCGGACGAACTGGTCCCCAATACGAGCAGCAGTTCGTCTTTGATATACGCCAGGAAACGAAAAATGGAAAATCCACAACACCCCGCGATAGCGCCCAGCACGATCACCACAAACAATCCGGAGGTGAGATAGAATCCAGCCATTAACCAAAGTAGACTACCTAACGATCCTAGTCCGTGAGCCCCAACGGTATAACCCATCGCCCCAAATGCACCGATCGGCGCGGCCTTGACTACGACATTCATTACACCAAAAAACAAACTACCGATTTGTTCGATGGCTCCAAGGATTGGGCGGCCCGGTTCTCCCATCGACGCAATAGCGACCGCCACCAGAATTGCGACCAGCAGCACCTGCAAAAGCTCGCCCGAAACGAAGGCTCCTAAAAAGGAACTGGGAATGATGTTGAGGATGAAGTCAACTTCGTTGAGCGACTTGGCCTTTTCACCATAGCTGCTCCCCGTCTCGGTTGCTTCCGCTGGGGCATGATAAACTTCACCAGGGGGCGTGATGCCGACCCCCGGCTGCAGGATATTGACAACCACTAGACCGATGACCAGTGCAAGCGTGGAAACAACCTCGAAGTACACCAGCGATTTGATTCCGATGCGTCCCATTTTGCGCAAATCACCAACCGATGCAATGCCGTGAACGACCGTGCAGAAGATGATCGGTGCGATCATCATTTTTACCAGCTTGATAAACCCGTCCCCTAATGGCCTTAGGGACTTGCCGAGGCTCGGATTGATATACCCGACTGCGATTCCCAACACGACCGCGATGATGACTTGGATGTAGAGGACACGGTACCATGGTTTGCGAGCGGTCGGTGTTGGCATGGAAGTGGGAGTGTTGGAGTGTTGGAGTGTTGGAGTGTTGGAGTGGGGGAGTGTTGGAGTAGGGGAGTGGGGGAGTGGGGGTGGGCCGATGAAAATACAAGCCCGACGCGTAAGCGAGGGGTCGGAATCATCCCTCGCTTACGCGTCGGGCTTGTTTTGACGCCGTTAGTTCAACTATTGGCTGCGATTTCATCAGGCCAGAGTAGGGGAGTAGGGGGGGAGTTTCTGTGTTTTCGTACTCGTACTCGGTCTTAGTCCGAAGGACGGTACTTGTACACGGTCTTAGCCTTTCGAGTACGAGTACCATTTCATTGAGTACGAGTACGAAGGACGCCTAAAGAAAGAGATGTGGGTAAAGATGAGGCTTCATGCCGGAGGGCCTATCCATTTTATCCATTTGCTCTAGAGCGATGGTACCGATCCCCCGAGTAAACTCGGGGGCATTGGCGATACCGTCGCCTGCGGCCCTGCGGCTCGGGGTTAAACGGGGGGAAACGCTATGGTTTCCACTGGTCCAGCCGCGTCTCAAGAATGTTGAGTGGCATGCAACCATTGCGCAACACTTGATCGTGGAATTGGGGCAATGAAAATTGATTGCTCAATCGCTTTTCAACACGATTGCGAAGTTCGCTAATCTTGAGTTGGCCAATCTTGTACGACAACGCTTGGGCCGTGTAGGCCATGTAGCGTTCGATTTCGGCAATGGCTCCTTCCTCACTAATCGGTTCGTGGGCCATCATGTACTCGATAGTTTGCTCGCGTGTCCAGCCTTTCCAGTGCATGCCTACGTCGACAACCAATCGAATGGCGCGGTGCATTTCGTCGCCCAAGGCACCGATCCGTTGCTTGGGATCCGTGTACAGCCCCAGTTCTTTGCCGATCGATTCGCAATAGAGAGCCCAGCCTTCGCCGTACGCACCGTACCAGAGAAACCGTGCGAAGCGTGGAAGTTTTTCGTTCTCTTGCTGCAATGAGATTTGGTAGTGGTGCCCCGGAATGGCTTCGTGCAAGAATAGCGATTCCATCCCGCCCGTGATATTGAATTGAGTCGCGTCAGGTATGGGAGTGTAGAAGATGCCTGGCCGTGAACCATCGGCTGAACCGGGCATGTACTCTGCGCTGGCCGTTGCTTCACGAAAAGCTTCGGTGCGGCGGATTTCGAAGGGGGTCTTCGGGCGATTCAAAAAGGCTTTTTCCAATTGTGGTTCTAGCTTGGATTGAATTGCAGCAAAGAAGGAAATCACTTCGTTGGGAGTTTTGAACGGTTTGTATTTTGGATCGGTGCGGAGGTGCTCAAAGAACTCCTTGAGTGTTCCTGAAAAACTCATTTGCTGTTTCACGGCCTCCATTTCCTTGAGGATGCGAGCGACCTCCAATTCTCCAATACTATAGATTTCGTCTGGTGTCAGCGAAGTAGTCGTCCAACGACGCACCCAATATTGGTATTGTTCGCGTCCTCCCTTTAATTCCAAAATACCAGTGGATTGACGAGCCTTCGGAAGGTACTCGTCTCGCAAGAAGTCCCCCAACCCACGGTAGGCAGGCGCGATCTTTTCGATGATGGCCGTTTTGTATGCTGCAGTGAGTCTTTCTTTGTCCGCGACCGGGAAATGGGCTGGCATCAACTTGATCGGACCGTAGAACAGATTCCGTTCGGGATCTTCGCTCACAATCGTCGGGTCGAACATCTGCTTGACCATACGTTCCACGAGGATCTTGGGGAGGACGTAGTTGTCTTTCATGCCGTCGCGAAAACGCTCGATGGCTGTTCTTGACCAAACGGAATAGGCATCGATACGTTTGAGCCAATCGTCATAGTCCTTGACGGTCTTGAACGGGTGACTGCCGGTTCCGCTCCCCATTTGGCCGAACATCAATGGCAGGCCATCGAATTGGTGAAAGGGGATGCGATCAAAATCGAACTTCATCCCTTCCAGTCGCATGCTGAGCTCGTAGTCGAGAATCTCGGCGGCCAATTTCTTGCTTTCGCTCGCGGCGCTGGAATTGATGTTGCGGAGGCGAGTTAGTATTTGTTTGTAGAACTGAGTCTCTTTGGCCGCGAACCCTTGATCGATATCGATGGGGAGCAAATCGTTGTAACGCGGATCGCCAAAGGCGGTCGCTTCGAGCGGAAAGAGAATCAGGAATTGCTCGTGGTAGTCGTCGAACACCTGTTGCAGCGCAGCGTCCGATTCTTGGCCAACTCCTGTTTGGAAGGGTAAACAAAACAGCAGGAAGACTATTAGGCAACCACGAACCATTGACGCACCGATGGACTTTCTGAAAATAAAAATGGATTTTTCAAAATATAAATATAGCATAGCCAAAATCGTGAGAACTCAGTGCACTAGTCCTACTTTAGAACGTGTTCCCCTGCAATATGCCGACAGGCTGCATTATTCGGGAGGGTGAGGCGGTGAGGCTTCTGCCGAACCATTGCAGCGCCAGCTCGGCAGGAGCCTCGCCCTCCCGTTATGTCTCGAACGAGCCGGGTTTTTTGTTGCGTAGTTTCTATCAGGCGTTTGCAGTTGGGTGACCAACGATCATAATCACTACCTTGCCGCGATCCCTAATTTCCCTCCCGGAGTCCAATATGATGCGATGCTTAGCCGTTCCTTACTTGCTCTTTGTTTCAACCATGGCCTTAGCTGCCGATGGACCGATAGCTGCGCCACCAGAATCGGACATGCAGGTGATCTTTAATGGCAAAGACTTGGATGGTTGGGATGGTGATCCTAGGCTCTGGAAGGTGCGAGACGGTGTGATTCATGGCGAAACGACCGCGGAAAACCCCGCCGCAGGAAACACGTTTCTCATTTGGAAAAAGGGCACGACCAAGGACTTCGATTTGCGGTTGTCGTTCCGTTGCAATGCGACCAACAATTCTGGAATTCAGTATCGCTCCAAGCATATCACCGAAGGTAAAGTGAACAATGCGTGGGTCGTTCGCGGATACCAACATGAGCTTCGCAATGAAAACACGTTCCCAAATACATCCAGCTTCATCTACGACGAGGGTGGGAAGCGTGGACGCATATGTCTCGTCGGCGAAAAGGCATCCTGGGGACCTGAAGGCAAGAAAGTCGAATCCAGCACACTCATCGATCAAGAAGGATTCAAGAAATTAATGAAGCTCGATGATTGGAATGACGTCGTGATTATCGGCAAAGGTGCCAACGTCAAGCATTACCTGAACAATCAATTGATTCTCGATTTCACCGACAACGAACCCACGCTTGCTTTGAAAGAGGGCGTTATGGCCTTGCAGCTCCACGCAGGTAAACCGATGTGGGCAGATTTCAAGAACATTCGCATCAAAGCGATCAAGTAGTTTTTTTGTGTCTGAGCGAGGCCCTCGCTCAGGTAATGTCGCCACCCAACGAGCGAAGGGCCTCGCTCGTCCACAAGTGTCGCCTTTTGCTCCGCAAAAGTGCGTGTGCGAGCGCACTTTCGCGGAGCGAAAAGCGACAATAAATAGTCCCTCCTACATTCCCCACCTTTTTACTCGCCGAGGAACCCTTCCGTGCGTTTTTGGAACTGCATCCCCCGTACGTCTTGCGAAGCTATCTCAAACCCGTTTCATCGAATAGTATCACTGTTTCGAATCGCAGCACTTACTGCGTTGATTATTGGTTGCCCAGTTGTTGGATATGTCACGGCTCAGGACGCAGCCAAGAAACAATCCGTCGAATTCAAGTCCACGCCTAGCTGGGTTTGGCTGGGCAACCCCAACGATGTCCCTCAAATCGCATTGCGTAAAGAAGTCACGTTGGAGGGCAACGTCGCGAAATCGATCCTGGCCGCAACAGCCGACAATCAATGCGAAGTCTTTATCAATGAAAAGAGGGCCACACGTTCCGATGACTGGGCCCGGCTCGAAGCCATGGATATCAGCAAGTTGCTAAAGCCTGGAAAGAATGTCATCAGCATCTCTGCCAAAAACGAGGGTGGACCTGCTGGAGTTCTGGCTGCGCTTTATGTGAAATTGGAAAACGGCAGAACCGTGGAGATCGTAACCGATGCATCGTGGAAAGGGAGTATCGATGCCAAGGGTCCAGCTTGGCGCAAATCCGACTTCGACGACTCGAAATGGAGTGCGGTCAAACTCATTGGCAACATCGGTGATAGTGCACTCCCATGGTCGGCCAACATCGACCGCGATGCGTTGCAGTCTGCTTTGGGAGGCGGTTCGATCGCAAGTGGTGAGTTCACTCCTGAAATCGCCAAGAACGCCCAAGTGCCGGCTGGCTTCAAAATTGAAAAGATCTTTCAAGTGCCTCGTTCCATGGGCTCATGGGTTTCCTTGACGACGGGCCCTCAAGGCCGTCTGTTCGCCAGCGACCAAGACGGAGCTGGCATCTTCATGATTACCCCTGGTGACAATACCAAGCCAACAAAAGTCGAGAAGTTACCGGTGCAGTTGAGCGGCGCACACGGATTGCTTTGGGCCTTCGATTCGCTTTACGCGGTTGTCAATGGTCCTGCTTCCGGACTGCACCGATTGCGTGACACCGATGGCGATGGAATGGTTGATAGCGATGAATTCTGTATGCCTTTGCCGGGTGCCGGTGAGCATGGACCGCATGCCGTAATCCTTAGCCCTGATCAGAAGTCCCTTTTTGTCATCGCTGGAAACCATACGAAACTTCCAAACAAAATTGCAGGCAGCCGCATTCCACAGAATTGGAATGAAGACCATCTTTTGCCACGCCGATGGGATGCCAACGGCCACGCCGCAGGGATTCTGGCACCAGGTGGCTGGATCTGCAATGTCGACCCAAGCGGTAAGGAGTGGAACGTCTACAGCATGGGATATCGCAATCAATATGACATCGCGTTCAATCCAGATGGGGATTTGTTTACGTACGATGCCGATATGGAATGGGATTTCGGTTCGCCTTGGTACCGGCCTACGCGTGTGTGTCATGCGACCAGCGGCAGCGAATTCGGATGGCGGAGCGGTACTGGAAAGTGGCCAGCCTATTACGAAGACTCCCTTCCCCCCGCACTAGAGATTGGTCCTGGTTCGCCAACGGGTGTGGTATTTGGGACCGGCGCCAAGTTCCCCGCCAACTATCAGCATGCGCTCTTCATCCTCGATTGGACATACAGCACGATTTACTCTGTCGAACTGACGCCAGAGGGTTCGAGTTACCTCGGCAAGAAATCGGATTTCGTGACCGGTTCGCCTCTCCCGGTAACCGATGCTATCATCGGTCAAGACGGGGCATTTTACTTTGCGGTTGGAGGCCGCGGAGCCCAATCGGCGCTATTTCGAGTGAGCTACGAAGGGACGGAATCGACGGAACCCGCGTCGCTCTTCGATCCTCGCGGAGCCGAACTCAGGACACTCCGTCGGCGACTGGAAGCGTTTCATGGCAAGACCGATGGCGATTTGAATTTCATTGTCGCAAATTTGGACCATGAGGATCGCTTCATTCGCTATGCAGCTCGCGTGGCTTTGGAAAACCAACCGTTCGCTGAATGGCGAGCGTCCGCTTTCGCCACAACCGAGCCAAAAGCCATTCTCAATGCGATGATGGCTGTTGCGCATCAAGGCTCTGCCAAGGATCTAGGGCCATTGTTAGAGAAGCTGTCAACCTTGAAGCTTGACTCGTTGAATGAATCTGAACAGTTGTTTGGACTACGCACTTTGGAGATTGCGTTTGCGCGCCATGGCGAACCATCCACGGAGTGGCGAGACAGACTTGTTGGCGTATTGGACTCCAACTATCCCACCCAGTCTTACAACTTGAACGCAGAATTGGTGCAATTGCTCGTCTATTTGCGTTCTCCTACCGTGGTTGCAAAAACGCTGGCACTTATGGACAACCTTGGCCCCGAGCCGATTCCCGACTGGGGGTATTTGGTTTCACGCAACGCGGGTTACGGAGGCACGGTTGGTAGTATGTTGGCGAATATGCCTCCATCGCGAGCCATTCATTTTGCATTCATGTTGCGCAACGTGAAGTCAGGCTGGACCATGGCCCAGCGCCGGAAGTACCTCGAGTTCTTCATCGAAGCAGCCAAGAAACCAGGGGGCAATAGTTACGCCAAGTTCCTGATGCAATTCCGAGAAGATTCGCTGGCCAGTTGCACGCAAGCGGAATTAATTGTATTGGAACCGCTTGCCAACGTTTCCTTGGTTTCCGCACCGATCAAGTCGACGCCTCCCGTAGGGCCTGGACGCAAATGGACGACAGCGGAAGCTCTTGCCTCGATCGGTGATAAGCCCAGTAAACGCAACTTCCAACTAGGTAAGAATCTGTATCATGCCACTTCGTGTGCGAAGTGTCACCGAATCGCTGGCGAAGGCGGAGCCCTCGGACCGGATTTGTCGACAGCGGGCAAAAAGTATTCACTGGAAGACATGCTGACCGCGATCATCGAGCCCAGCAAAGTCATTTCGGATCAGTACGGCTCACAACAACTTTTAACCAGCGATGGCAAAGTGCTTGTAGGACGTGCGGTTGAGATTGGCGACGAATACTATGTCTATACAGTGGATGTGGATGCCAAGCCGGTGGTCGTCAAAAAAACGGAGGTGGAGAGTATCGTTTCTTCGAAAATATCGCAAATGCCTCTCGACTTAATCGATGGACTCAACGAGGACGAACTTAAGGACCTGATCGCTTACTTGATGTCGGCAGGGGATGAGAACGCTAAGGTCTACAAAGACTAGTGTGGTGCCACACGTTTCTGGGGGGACTCCCTATTGCGTGTGGCACGTCCCTGAGTTTACGAAGGGCGTGGGAGTCGCTAGTGCTTTGTAACAGCTTAATTTTAGGGTAGTGGATCTTGTTAAAGATCCGGCAGGATTTGGATCTTTACTGGATGGAAGGAGAAAAAAGTGAAGAAATTTGTTTGTATATTGCTCACGGCAATAGTGTTAACAGGATGTGCTGATTCC
>JANPNA010000224.1:0-14775 GCA_031427235.1 Pirellula sp. | reverse complement strand
TCTTAAGCTGGGCCGCGAAACACTTTCGCTAGCGTTCCCTAGTAGCGGAATGCGTCAAGCATTTCGTTGGCGTCCAGCATTCACGAAAGCTTTGACAGCTTCCGCTACGATTTAAATCGGCCCGCCTTAAGATCGACGCCGTCAAAAAATGAGATTAAAGATGCCAATCTACGTGTACGAGGTTATTCAACCAGGGGGAGAGGACGGCGAAACGTTCGAAATACTACAAGGCATGAACGATCCACCTTTAACGCTTCATCCGGAAACGGGACAACCCGTGCGAAGGTGCATTTCGTTGCCATCGATTGCAGGTACATGGTCCGATATGAAGGCCAATACCAGTCTTAGCGACAAGAATCTAGACGCGAAAGGCTTTACCAAATACGTCAAAATGGGCGATGGAATGTACGAAAAGCGAGCCGGGAAAGGGCCTGACGTAATCTCCGCTAACGATTAATCTAATGTCGCCTTTTGCTCCGCAAAAGTGCGGCTAATCAACACACTTTTGCGGATCAAAAGGCGACTGATGTGGACGAGCAAGGCCCTTCGCTCGTTGGATCCAAAACCTGAACGAGGGCCTCGCTCAGCCATAAAAACCAACCATCTGACTCGCCCCCCAATCCAGCATTACAGGTGCATACCAAGGAATCCACCCTTGTCCTCAACTGCTTGTTCCATTTGCTGGATGCGTTTCTTGGTTTGCTCGGGATCACCGGCGCCAATGTAGCGGTTGAATTCGATGATCACAGCGTGGCTGACCGTCTCTTCGAACCATTTCACGACGTGCTGCTCAAGCCAAGGACACGTTTCTTTGTGCAGGGTGACATTCAACGAGGCATGCCGGGCACGGGTGTCCGAATCGTCGGTGAAGACAACCCCTTCGAATTTGAATGCAATCATGCCGTTGCCAGGGTCGTTGGTAACAAAGAAACGGCAAGATGCATTGTGCAAATAATAGGAGTTAAATGTCCCATGTTCCGCAATGGCCGCTTTGATTCGCAAGTACTTGGCCGTCAGTCCTGGCGAGGCATCCAAGGGCGGATCCAGTCTCGCCATGCTTCTCAGCGGCGTGCAGTCGAACGTGATATCGACTGGACGCGAGTTCGCGCCATTAGAAGCAGAGGCGGTATTGTTGTTCATGGTTTTATTCGCTTACTTTGCAAAGGCAGCGTTTAGCAGTTCTCGTTCTTCCAACTGGTGTGCTCGGAGCGAACCTGTGGATGGGCTTGCGGACTCGACGCGCGAGATCCGTTCTAATTTGTGCCTTGCAGCAATTTCGTCTCCCCAACGCATTTTGACATGGTTCCAAGCCCCCATGTTGGTCGGCTCGTCTTGGTACCAAAAAACGGGTGTTCCAGCCGGATAAACGCTTAAGGCCTCGACTACTCTTGCAGCTTCGAGCGGATAGAATTGCTCTACGCGAATCAACGCTACGTCTTCTCGATTGAGTTTGGTGCGCTCAGCCAGCAAATCGTAGTATGCCTTGCCAGTGCTCAAAATAATTCTAGATGTTGGCGAGCCCGCTGGTCGATTGTCGGCGATGATCTTTTGAAAATGACCGTGCTCGATATCGTCCAAGGTCGACACACAGACCTTGTTTCTGAGAAGACTCTTTGGGGTTAAAACAATCAGAGGTTTGCTCCACTTCGACTTGGCTTGACGGCGCAACAAATGAAAGTATTGGGCTGGAGTCGAAGGCTGAGTGACTTGGACATTGTGTTCTGCCGTCAGCAAAAGGAATCGTTCGAGCCTTGCGCTGCAGTGCTCGGGCCCTTGGCCTTCGAAACCATGAGGCAGCAGCATTACCAAACGGCTCAGTCGCCGCCATTTGTCTTCCGCACTGGTGATGAACTGATCGACAACGCATTGAGCCACGTTCCAAAAGTCGCCAAATTGAGCTTCCCAGGCGATGAGGCCTTCGGGGCAATCAAGGCTATAGCCGTATTCAAATCCGAGCACGGCTGCTTCGGATAATGGGCTATTGATGATCTCGATTCGAGCTTGATTGGGTGCTAAATGGCCCAAGGGCATGTATTTGCGACCGTCTTCCACATCGCGAACGACGGCATGCCGTTGCGAGAAAGTACCTCGTTCACAATCCTGGCCGGACAATCGGACCGGTTGCCCCTCCGCCAACAGGGATGCAAACGCCAACGATTCAGCCGTCGCCCAATCCAACGGCAAGTTGCCGTTACCCATTTCGCGTCGATCCTCAAATTGGCGAACGAGCTTCTTGTGCAGATTGAAGCCCTGAGGCACCGTGCTTGCGGCCCGAATCAGTTCGCCTGCAATTTGCTTTGGAATTGCCGTTGTAACTGGTTGATCGGCCGGTTCGGGCCCGCCAAAATAACCGGCCCAATAACCGGTCAAGCTTTGCAAATCGTGGACGAAGGGTTCCGTTTTGGCGAGTTCGAACTCGCGAGAAAGTCGGCTGTGTCGTACTTCGGCGATGGCGTCTGCTTCCAAACGAGAAAGCTCGTTCATTTCAAGCAGATGTTCGAGGTAGCTTTCTCGGACATTTTTGCGTTTATCGATGGCCGCGTACATTTGTGGTTGGGTGAAGCGTGGCTCGTCCCCCTCATTGTGTCCAAGTCGTCGATACGCGTACATATCGATGACGACATCCTTTTCGAATTCCTTACGAAAATCCATAGCTAGGTTGACCACTTGAGCAACCGCCTCGGGATCCTCGCCGTTCACATGGAAGATTGGAATTTGAAGCATTTTTGCGATGTCAGTTGCATAGGTACAACTGCGGGCTTCATCCGGCTCGGTGGTAAAACCGATCTGATTGTTTAGCACGATGTGAAGCGTACCGCCGGTTCGATAGCCAGGCAGTTCGCTCAGGTTAAGCGTTTCTTGAACAACCCCTTCACCGATGAAAGCCGCGTCGCCGTGAATTAGGATCGTCATGCTTTCCGTGCGATGCGTGTCCCCATCGCGATCTTGTTTTGCTCGGCAGCGACCAAGCGCCACAGGATTCACAAACTCGAGGTGACTTGGATTGAAGCAGAGTGAGATATGGACTTTTTGGCCAGTGCTGGTGGTCCAGTCGCTACTGTAGCCCATGTGATACTTGACGTCCCCACCTCCGCGGAACAGCTCAGGCTTAGGATCATCAAACGACCAGAAAATACTCTGCGCCCGCTTGCCCAGGATATTGGCAAGTACGTTGAGTCGACCTCGGTGGGCCATCGCCAAAACCACACCATGAATGCCATGTTGACCGGCTTTTTCTAGGGTCCGGTCCAAGAGAGGGATCAAGCTTTCTGCACCCTCGAGAGAGAAGGTCTTGGCTGTCGCGTATTTTTTTCGAACAAACTCTTCGAAAATGGTGGCGTCCGCGAGTTTTGTATAGATTCGCGTTTGCACATCATGGGACAGAGTCAGCCTGTTTTGGGTCGTTTCCATGCGCCGTTGAAGCCAATCGCGAATGTTGCGATTGTCGATGTGCATGAATTGCGCACCAATACTTCGGCAGTAAGTGTTCCGAAGTTTCTCAATGATGTCGGCAAGTGTGCGACCGTTGGAATATTCAAGCGTTGGCGACGTAAAGGGGCGTTTGAGGTCCTCTTCGGTCAACCCATGCGACTGCGGATCCAACTCTGGGGGGCCTTTCCGGGTCAGCCCCAGCGGATCGATGCGGGCCATAAGGTGCCCGCGCACACGGTACTCACGAACCAATTGGTCCACTCGCTCTTGCATGCGTGCAAGCCACAAGACATCCGGGGCTGGCTCGGAAGAATGGCTTTCACTTTTGGAGCTAACTTCGGGCTGCTCAGCGAACAACGCTTCTGACTGGGCTGCGAGTGAGAATTCCTCGAAGTAACGCTTCCAAACGTCCGAAACGCTGTCGGGGTCTTGGATGTAACGTACATATAAGTCGTCGATGTAATCGAGACTGTAAGTGTTCATTTCGTTTCGCTTGCTCAAAGGTTGTAAACCCACACGACATCGAGGAATATCATTCTCAACGCGAGGATGTATGGAGCCGGTGGATAAGCTCAACATCGCTGGTTAGTAAGCAATCGGTCAATCCGGGGCAATGCCAAGGTTGCGATTCTCGACCAAACCAAACGAAGTGGCGCCAAATCCTGCCGCTATTTAACGGGGCGATGAATTCCATTGTAATTGCGTCAGGCACGACGCTGCCGCATTATAGCCACCCGAAAAACGCCGGGAACCTCGCTTGTCCCAGATAAGACCTGAATTCCGCAAGAATACTCAAGTCTTGCCGCTCGCAGTTTCGAATTGAGACACCGGTTTAGTCGATTACCAAATTGGTGAGCACGTAGGTACCCCAAAGCAAAGTCGCCAAGCACCTAATGTCCGCTGGAATCTGTTCACGGGGTACTGCGAGCATCAACCAACCACGAAGCATTCAGCTGCTGATTTTTGACCTCTCGCGAATTTGCGATTGCGTTGGGATGCCGATTCCTTCAGGCTTTCTGGCGAGCCAGCCCGCCCGCCTTTTCCAAAGTACTTCATGAAGCCCCAAACCAAGTTAATCCACATGCGACCATTGATGCCGATGCTCTTCAATATGTGGCCTAGGTCACTCGGGATGTCTGCCTTCTGAATCGTACCCTGCTGTCGACCGGTCCAGTCCAGCAATTTTAAGTAATCTGCAAGATTCAGCGACAAGAACCCTTTGTCGCTTGCGCGCACGCCAGTCGTGCTCGGTATTGGACCAGCGTTAGCTCGCTCGTTGATAGTCAAAGGCGATAGCCATGCGTCGCGGAGGATAGAAGCACCTCGACGCTTCCGAGCATCTGCATTTCGTTTGCGCAATTGATCGGGAGTCGATGTCCTCAGAATTCGTCCAGCTTCGGTGGTATCGATAGCTACCAAGTCAGCCGCTGCGGATGGAATCGTAGCACCTTGAAGCGATTGAATGCGATCATAGGCGGACGTGTGAAGTGATTCTGCGGGTGTCTGAGCCATAGCAGCGCGAATCGGATTCAAATCGACATACATACTGCAGGCCAGCAGTCCGGCCTCGTCTGTAATACCGATGGCTTTGAAGCGTCCTTCCCAAAAATGGCCGGTTGTTTCATCTTGCTTGTTAGCCATTCGAGCGATGGGTTCGCACAGCGCCTTCATGAACCATGACGGATTTGAAAGTCTTGTTCGAATCTCTAGGATGCGATTCGAGTTATTTGCCAAAGCATCCACATCGCTGGTGGTCGGATCGGCCAATTGTTCATCAATTCGGCGACCGGGGAAGACACGGAGCCAACGCAGAGCCACTTCCGAGTCAGGCCAAGTGTCGATCACGTCAGGTCGAGTGCGAACCACGACGTGCAAATGGTTGGACATGATCGCGTAGGAGAGGACATCGATGCCGAAGACCGAGGCTAATCGTTCCATACGGCAGCGAATCCATTCGCGACGATGCTCGTAGCTTTTACCTGAGACGGCATCGAAGCCCGCAAGGTGAGCCCTGCGAATGCATCTTTGGATCAAATGCACGATGGCAACCGAATTCGGATCAAATTGTTCACTTCGAGGCGCGCGAGGCATAGCAATCTCCTTTGCGTGCAGGATACCCACCCGTCCATCTCCCGTCAATAGGTGCCAGGCACTTAATTTATCCCTCACTCAATAGGTGCCAGGCACTTAATGTAAGGTACTTATTGAAGCGATTGCTATCATTATTCGCCGTGCAATCCGTCCGTCAAAGTATGCCTAATCCGAATTCTCGCCTCAAATTACCAACATTCCCAAAAGACCGAGACCTCCGACGTCGATAAACCATTGGCTAGAGGAGTGCGCCTTTGCCTCCGTTTTTTGCTCGATCAAGGAGGGGCTGGATAATGCAAGTACGCCGAGTTCACTTGGTGAATTCCGAAACTGCTTCGATTCCGTTCGCCTTTCTGCGCGGCCGATCGATTCGAATATGGTTTTTGATTGCTGGGATCGCTAGCTCTTCCACGTTGATGGCACAACAAGAAAAAGATTTTTCGAACCGAAGCCTACTAAGTTATCCAAATCCGTTTCGCACGAAACCATACACGACTGACAAAACAGATGACAATTCAAGTTCGAGGGAACTGCCGTTGGCTAATTCGGCGTCTTGGGTTGATGTCATTCGATTGACGAGCCTTCCTCCACAAATTGAATCGCCAGTTATTACCGCGATAAGCGTTTCTCCCAAAGGGGACCTCATCGCAGCCGCAGGTGACGATCATGTCATCCGAATTGTCAATCTAACGACGGGAAAGACTCAAGCCACACTAGCCGGGCACTTGGATTGGGTTCAGTCTGTTGAGTTTTCGCCCAGTGGCTTGCAGTTAGCTTCCTGCGGAAACGACGGAACACTGCGAATATGGTCGCTCGGCGCAAAACCCAAATTGATTTCAAAAATGTCGGTCGAGCATGCATTAATGACGCTGACTTACATCGATGATGATTGCATTTATGTGGCTGGATTTAGCAATCGCATCTATCAATATCGAGGCGAGCAGACTGATCTTTCCGTCATTCACGCTTGCGATTGCCGGGACATTCGATCCCTCGTTTCGTCCCCGGACCGAAAATGGATCGCTTTTGGTGGCCGCGATGGCGTGTTGCGAGTCCGACGTGTTGACCTTGCCGAAAAAACGGCTCTTCCCGTACAAGGGAGCTCACCCCACTCGGACTCTGCGAATGAAATCGCCGTACCATTGCATTTTGAACGCATTCGAACGCTCCAGTTTTCAATGGACGGCAACCAAATCACCTCCGTTGGCGAAGACCGTCGCATCGTCCATTACGATCTTGTTCATCGTGCGGTGATTGGGCAAACAGAAATTGGCGGCGGGAAACTGCTCGGACTCTGCCAACTGGATACCCACTTGTTCGCGATTGCTGGCAGTGACAATACGATTCGCATCTTTAGCGATACGGACAAACAAGTGCAAGCAAAACTAGTGGGTCACGATGGCTCCGTCAGCATCCTCAAACGCACTCAAAAGCATCTGATCTCGGGGAGCTTCGATACAACGATCCGCATTTGGGATATCGAACGCGCTATCGCGACGCTCGACAATCAGGGCAGGTACGTTCATCCAGTCGCAGCTCAATTTGAAGACTCCGGTGCCGGAGCCGACGTCAAGTAAATTACCGTTTCAAGTCCGCCAAATTGGCTGACTCGTACTGAAAACAAACGCACAACAACGCCACCTGCGATTCGCGGAGGATTGTCACCGTGTCCTGGAAACGAAGCTTAGATCAATGGACAAGAAACTTGATCGTACGCTCGTTGACTCGTGGCAAACTCATGAACCGCCCCTCAACTCGCGGCGTGAAAGCCGTTAAAAAAAACGTGAGACAACCAAACAAATCAGTGCGCCATTCCATTCTCGAATCGCTCGAATCGCGAGTGCTTTTCAATGTCGATCCTCTTTGGGTTGGGGGGGTCTACGTCGAAGAGGATAACGGCGGCGACGCACATGGCGATTCGTTCTACGTCACGTTTCGAGGCGGTGCGGCTGGAACCCAACTCACTCGATTGGTAATCGATACCGATCAAGGACCGCCCGGTTTTTCCAGCGGCGACAATCTATTTGATACGATCGATGGTGGACTTGGTGCCGACCATGCCTTTCCATTCCAACTAGAATCGTTGACAGCCCAATCGTCCAATGCTCGCGTCAGCGCCGAAGTCTCCGACGGTGGCATGCAGTTGGTTCTGACATTCGAAAATTTCTTCGCTGGCGACAAAGTCAAATTCTCGATCGATGTGGACGAGATCCAACGCTACCGCAATGAACAAAGTCCGGACGCCATCAATCCAAATATCGACCCGATCACTTCCGGCGTTGAATTTGCCGATTCAAAAATCAGAGCCATCTTTGTCGCCCCACATTTCGAAAATGCGGCTACCGAGGGGAGCTTTGTCAATCTCTATGACCCAGTCCTGGTGCCATCGGGCTTAGACCTGCCATCCGATAACACTGCAGGCTTGCGAGATCGCACCGCTGGCGCAGCCGCAACGGTTACCCAAATCGCCAAGCCGATCGAATTGTCCGGAACGATCTATGTCGATAACAATTTGAGCCTTACTCAGGACCCTGGTGAAGTTGGCATCGCTGGAGTTTCTCTCACCTTATACCGACTCGACAACGGCAATTACGTTAGCACCGGAAACAGCACCACAACCGACCAGCAAGGGCGATATCAATTTGGGCTCAATCTTGCCCTGGCACCGGGCACGTACCAGATTCGCGAGTCGCAACCGGTTGGCTATTTGAGCGTTGGAGCCGTTCCAGGGTTATTGAATGGCCAGCCAACATTGGGAAGCATCGTACCTGGCGACAAAGATGTTTTGACGAACATCCAAATCCTGCAAGGGGATAGTCGCGGCACTCGGTTGGATTTCGCCGAAGCCCAGCCTGTACAAATCAGCGGCTTCGTTTATCGCGATAACAACGACAACGGGAAAAGAGAAATCACCGAGTCAGGAATCGCTGGGATCGACATTCAAATCGTGTCGCTCGAGACAATCGCTGGTCCCGTGAGTCTGACGACCAAAACGTTGCCGGACGGTTCTTATCGCTTTATTGGCTTGCCGCCAGGTCGTTATCGCATTTCGGAAATAGCACAGCCGATCGACTACTTTGACGGTAAGGATTCACCGGGAACTGTTGGCTCCCAAATACGCGGTACGAATACAATCAACGACCAGATTACCGAAATTCGCCTTGACGGAAACGATAACGGAATCGAATTCAATTTCGGCGAGATTGAACCGTCGGTATTGTCTGGGCATGTCTGCGTTGCCATGCCTGGCTTTGATTGCTTTTCGACCGAGCCCAATTCAGAATTGCCATTGCCTGGTGTGAAAATCGATTTGACAAATGCCGCCGGAACCGTGGTCGCAACGACAACGACTGTAGCCGACGGTAGCTACCGCTTTGAAAAACTACCCGCAGGCCTTTATAGCATCGTCGAAACGCAACCTGCGAATCTGATCGACGGCTTGTCTCGTAGCGGCACGATCAATGGGATTTCCGTAGGGAAGGCCCTAAGCGGATCTCGCATTGAGCAGATTTCCCTCGGGGGCGGGCAACAGGGTACCAATTACGACTTCTGCGAATTGCCCCCCTCCTCCCTCTCCGGCCACGTCTATCGAGACGACAACAATGATGGAATACGTCAAAACAACGAGCCGCTAATCCCCGGCGCAACGATTCGTTTATTTGATTCAATGGGCGGGTTGTTGGGTGAAGTCGCCACGGATACTCAGGGGTACTATCAATTTACCGGGCTGAGCAAAGGCACTTACAGAATTACGGAAATCACTCCAAGCGGCTATCTCGACGGCAAAGAGAGTATCGGTCGGATCGCTGGTCGAATCATCGGAGAAATCGATGGTGCAGATGCGATCAAATCGATCATTTTGCCATCGGGCATGCAAGGCAATGACTATGATTTCGGCGAACTCTTGCCAGCCAGCATTTCCGGAAACGTATACGAAGACATGGATGGCGATTGTGTTCGAGATCCAGGCGAAGTCAGTCTCGAAGGCGTATTGATTGAGATCCTCGACATTCAAGGGCAAGTCGTAGCCACCACGCAAACCGATGCGGCTGGCAACTATACCTTTGATAGCTTGACTCCAGGACAATACACCCTGCGAGAGCAACAGCCCGCTGGATACATCCAAGGTGGTCAGAGGGCAGGCAGTGCCGGCGGAAACGCAACAATGTCCGACATTATCTCAGCCATCGCGTTGGGGGCAGGCGTTCATGCGACCAACTACGATTTCTGCGAACAGCGAGTCGCAACCCTCGAGGGCCAGGTCTTTGAGGACCTTAATGAAGACTGCATTTTTGATGTGGACGAGTTGCCGATCTCCGGTGTACGAATCGAGCTATTGGATGAACAAGGTCAGGTGATTGAAACCACGCTGACCGATGAGCAGGGTAACTATCGCTTTGTCCATTTGAAGCCTGGCATCTATTCGGTGCGAGAAATCCAGCCAACCGGCTTCTTCCAAGGTGGCCAGTTGGCACCCGAGGGCGTTGCGGATACGAGCACTGTTGACTTGATTGCAAACGTATTGCTTCGTTCGGGTGACAGTATTTCGGAATTGGATTTCTGTGAAGTTCCACCGGCAACGATTGCGGGCTATGTGTTTCAAGATGGGGTGCCTATTGAAACTCAGGACGGACAGCCGCCGTTGTTGCTCAAAGGTCTGAGGGACGGAATCCGCAATGGAGGTGACACTGCTATTGCCAACGTAGTGCTCGAATTGCGAACACGCACTGGTCAACGCTTGGCGTCAAAGAACGCGATGCCTGGCGTCTACAACAGCGAGACCATCCGTGTGGTCACCGATAGCAATGGTTACTACGAGTTCCGCGGACTCAGGCCAGGTGCATACCACGTCTATCAAGTTCAGCCGAACGGTTTCTTCGATGGACGGGACACCGCTGGCTCCATAGGCGGTTTTGCGATCAATACCGAAGATATCGTCACGGATGTCGGCACGCAGAACATTCTTGAACTGCTCGCGATCGATCCGGCCACTCGTCCTGGCAACGATGCGATCTTGATGATCAACTTGCAAGCTGGTGGACGTTCGGTTGAGAACAATTTCAGCGAAATCTTAGTGACGAAGACGCCGACGTTGAACCCACCTGCACCGCCGCCACCGCAAAACCCGCCACCACCGAACACCCCGCCGGTAAACGGATTTGTTTCGCCCCCCTTGGAACTCATGTTGGTGATTCCGCCCTTCGAGTTTGGTCAACCCGATATCCCCGCCGTGGGCTATACGGTCGAATACACTTGGCATTTAAGCGTAATCAACGCAGGCGAACCACGTGGGCATCAGAATGAAAAAACGGTCGATCGCGAGAGGGTTACCAATTCCACCAAATTGCTGAATGCGAGTCAATGGACCATCGACGCCTTGGACCGCGGTCGCTGGGTAATCGTATCCACAGCCAAGAACAAAGCCGCTAAATTCTCCCGAGAAGCCTTTGATATCTTGGGAGCGAAGCAGCTTGCAGGTGACTTCAACGGTGATGGACGTGACGAATTGGCACTGTTCAAGGACGGCGAATGGTTGTTGGATATCAACGGCAACGGTGTTTGGGATCGAGGCGACCTTTGGGCCAAACTTGGAGAAAAAGGGGATTTGCCCGTGGTCGGGGACTGGGACAATGACGGCAAAGACGACATCGGAATCTTTGGACCGGAATGGGATGGCGACGAGCAAGCACTCTCGACGGAACCTGGTTTGCCAGATCCGGAGAACAGACTGATTTCCATCCCGAAGAACTTGCCGCCGCGTGAACGCGTGGCCGGACGTGATCGATTGATGCAACGCAGCGTCAGTGGCGATCCGCGTTCCGATGTCATTGACCACGTGTTCCGCTTTGGTGGTGACACGGATCAACCAGTTGCAGGCGATTTCAACGGAGATGGAATCTCAACTCTCGGCATTTTCAATAATGGAAAATGGCGAATCGATGTCAATGGCGACGGACGCTTCACCGACGATGAGGATTCGTTCTTTGACTTTGGGCAAACTGGGGACATCGCGGTAGTTGGCGATTTCAATGGCGATGGCGTAGATGAAGTTGCAGTGGTTCGTGGCCGAGATTTGATTGTGGACAGCAATGGCAACGGCCAATGGGACGCAACCGACAAGGTGTTTGAAATCGAGGGTGATGCAGGGCAAGTTGTGGTTGGTGATTTCAACGGTGACGGCATCGACGAAGCTGCATTCTATTCATCGTTACCTGAGTTATCGGAACCGGAAGCTCGAACCGCAGTCCGGTAAGGTGAGCAGTTTATTGTTGCCTTTCGCTCCGCGAACGTGCGATGCTGCGGCATTTGAGCACGAGCGAGGCCCTTGCGCTCGTTGGATTCAAAACCTGAGCGAGGGCCGCGTTCAGCCACACTATTGACACGCTAGCAACGCCTTAAAAACTTTCTAATAGATCTTGGCCCAATTGGCCGGATTTGCTAAAGCCTATCCCTGTGGAACGAGTGTTTCAAAACAACAGTGATCGCAGGAGGCGACTGACCATGATTTCTGCCATGGACATAAGCACGAGCGCATTAGTAGCGCAGCGAGTTCGGCTCAATACTATTTCTGGCAATATTGCCAACATGTCGACACTCAAGAACGAGGCGGGCGAGAACAAGCCGTATCAGCCTCGTTTCGTTGTCTTTGAAACCGCCGAAGAAAAAGCCGAGGGAGGGGCTGCTGGCGTCAAGATCGCGAAGGTCGAAATCGACGAATCCGAGCCGCTCTATCGTTTCCAACCAGATCACCCTCTAGCGGTCACCGAAGGCAAATGGAAAGGCTATGTGGCTTACCCAAATGTCGACATGAATGAACAGTTCGTCGATGCGTTGGAAGCGTCGCGATCTTATGAAGCCAACATCGGCGTCATGGAAGTCACCAAGGGCATAGCTCGCCAAACACTGAGTATTTTGGCTTAGCGCTTGCACCCTAATCAACAGACAATTCTAGACCCTCAATTGTAGCTGAATTCGCAACCTGAATTAACCCTATGCAAATCCGTTCTGATTCCCTGTTAGCTCAGCATGCAGAAAAGGCTATGCGATTGCTGCAGCGAACTAGTGCGCAATCCGACGTTGCGAACTCCAACGCAGCCAGCAGCAACCCCTTTTCCGAGATGTTGGTTGGCGGCGTTGCCAAAGTCAACAACATGCAACTGTCCGCTGACGGCCAGATGGAGCAATTGCTAACCGGTGGCGACGTTAACCAAGCGGAAGTCTTCACGAGCATGCAAAAAGCCGACATGTCGTTCCGGTTGCTTGTCCAAATTCGGAACAAGCTCATGGATGCCTACCAAGAGCTTAACTCGATTCACGTCTAAACAAAACCAACTGAACTGAACCGAACTTCCATCTATGAACCAGCTTAACCAATTCACTCAACAGATGCGGTCGCTCTTTGCGGGAATGACACCGCAATCCAAACTGATGGCCCTACTGCTCACCGTAGGGATCGGGATTAGTTCCGTCTTCCTGATCCAAGGTGCAGCTTCGAGTACGGGGGCCATGGTCTACCTGCTCGATGGCAAAACGCTAAGCGAAGAGGATCTGGACAATATCGAATTTGCGCTCGGAACCTCGGGGTTACGTGGTTTTAAGCGTGACGGCAATCGCATGCTGGTTCCAAAAGCATCAAGCGACGTGTACTACAAAGCAATCTCCGAGGGAAAAGCCATTCCCGAGGGCATGGGTAACGCTGTCGAAACGGCGCTCAACAACAACAGCTTTTTAGAATCCACCAAGACCACGGAAGCAAAACACTTGGCGGCAAAGTTGAAGGACCTAGCGAACGCGATCAAACGCATGGATCCAATGATTCATGACGCATTTATCACCTACGACGAAAAACGGGCTGGGTTCTCAGGGGATCGCAAGCAAACGGCCAGCGTTGCCATCCAGACAAAGGGCTTAAAAGAGTTAGCTGGCGACAAACGTCGTGCCATCATCAGCTTTGTTGAAAAATCCTTTGCGGGACTCAAGCAATCCGATATCGCCGTCTATTGCAACGGTGAAACGACGCTTGCATCCGATGATCCGACCTCCTTGCAACAGTCCAAATACTATCAATTGAAGCGGCAGCAGGAACACGAGTATCGGATGCGGGCAGAACGCTTATTATCAGACTATGGCAATGTTCGGTTGGACGTGAATGTCGAGCTGGATCCGATGGCCAGCGAGGAAACGGAAAGCATCAGCTTCAACGAAAAGCCAACGAAAATCCAATCGGCTTCCAGTAAGAAGGATGCCAAAACTCAACGAATGGCCTCCGGTGGAAGACCTGGCACGGACCCGAACGTCAAAGCCAACCAAGGCCAGTCGCTTAGTACCCCGGATCAGAATAGCGAAACGAAGGAACAAACCGAAAGCGAAAAAAGCGTTACCGGAAACACGTTGAAGAAAACGGAGATCGTTGGCCATCAGACGACGCGAGTCTCGGTATCCATATCGATTCCGTTCTCGTACTATCGCAAGGCATGGGAATACAAAGAGAAAGAACGCAAACCAAAAGAAACACCGAGCGAGCTCACCGAAAGTGAACTCACCACTTTGATGGCGGAAACCGAAAGAAGCATCCAGGGCAAGATCAATGCGATCTTGCCAAAGGTTGCAGCCGGCGAGGACAAATTCCCTCGCGTTTTTGTTGATTCCTATCCAGATATACCTGTACAAGCCCCCCCCGCAACGTCCATTTCGGAAAAGGCAATGGATTGGTTGTCGCAGTCTTGGCAAACGCTTGCACTGATGGGAATAGTTGGGGCTGCCTTGGTTTCGCTGCGGAGTTTTGCTAAGACCGTCCCAGCTTCGAACGACCGCGATTTTGAACGAGGTTTTGACTTGCCGCTCGACGATGCGACCGATATCGACTTGAGCTCCCTGACCGAGGAAGAAAACGAGTCCTTTGCTCCACCTTCAGACGGGGAAAGTACTCCACCGCGGCTTCGAACGACGGGTGGTGACATCAAAAACGATCTAACCGCCTTGGTGCGGGACAACCCAGACGCTGCAGCCACCATGCTCCGGAACTGGATCACGGAATCGGAATAGGGAGTTGAGGGTTGAGGGTTGAGTGTTGAGTGGTGGACGATTGGACCATTCTCCATCGCTACGAATGAGTGCAAACGCAAAAAGTCCACTAGTGCTTTGCTACAACTAGGAATTAGGGTTGGCCGTAGTGGGTATTGTTAAAAATACCAAGACTGCCGGGTATTTAAAAAGATACACTAACCAAAAAATAATAAGTAACAAAACCCA
>JANPNA010000223.1:0-4364 GCA_031427235.1 Pirellula sp. | reverse complement strand
CTGTAATTATCCTTAGAAAGGAGGTGATCCAGCCGCAGGTTCCCCTACGGCTACCTTGTTACGACTTAGTCCCAATTATCAAGCTGACCTTCGGCGCCTGCGTCCTTGCGGTTCGCTCAGCGACTTCGGGCCCTCCCAATTGCCGACGCAACTAGTTCACGACGCTCCACCATTTGCTCCGTTTGCTTGGTAACCTCGATTTGCCGAAACGGATCGATGGGTGCCGTTGCCACGCAGTCTGAGGATTAGGAAACCTATTCGAGCACGATTTTTTGGATGACGCTCAGGTGTTTGAGATCTTGCTCATACACCCTGCAAGCTCGATCATAACTAGCGTTCGTTTTCTTGCACACAAGCAGTTGCGGGCTACCGACCCGAAGTGTTTCGTGCGTACAATCGCATTGATGCTGATCGATCTTACCGTGCAAGTGCTGTCGCCGTGCCTTGGCAAGTGGGAATCTTGCCTCGGATTGAGTCGGATCCGCAAGGAACAGGGATAGCCGCGAGCAATCGGCACACGCGCAAGACAGTTTGCTCTCTCGCTCCCAATTAGAAGGTATCATGGGCTTGGACTTCGTCCGCGATTCAAGCTCCGTCCTAATATCCGTGATCCAGTTCTTGATCGCTCGGTTCTTTCCCGTCTCTTTCTTGAACAATGGAGCTAGCTTCACAACAGCAGGTATCTGGACCTCGGTAAGTCCATAACGTGAATGGATGCTTAGCCAACTCAGGAATCGATGGAGTAAACCATCATCGCCAACGGATGAGAGTGCCCTCACCATTCCGATGACGATCTCTGTTCGGTCCCAGCGAGGAAGACCCCATAGGGCCGCCTCTTTCGAATCAGACTTTTCAACCGCGTGAACGATCAACGGAGCGAGTTGCTTACAAAGATTCGTCCTTTCCTTGTTGGAATCGCGAAGAGCTACAATGTGTTGGAAAACTTGTATGTCCCGAGTCAGCGTGTTGGCACTTGAATGCGAAAACATCAGTTTCAATGCGTCCGTGAACCCAGCCCATCCTTGCTTCTCCATCCAACTTAGGAATCGCTTGGGGAACGTTAGGCCAGCATCCTTAGGCATTACTTTCTCAATCACACGTTGAACGAGCAATGGCTCATCCAACTCTTCAAGAGAATCGAAAATGGATTCTCGTTTTGTTTTTGAATTCTCCTCACTTGTGTCCCGGTAGCCAACGGATCTACCTGGATGCCAACTTTCGACAATCTGAAGAGCAAACTGCCGGCATTGCTCAAACTTTTCCTCGCGATCCGCCTTCTTAGCCTTCTTTTGCTTTGAAATCATCTGTCCAAGGCCTGCAATAGCGGCGTCGGTTCCAGCATCACACCAGACTTTAAACTGATGGCTTTGCGGCCAAATGACAATTGCCGCGCGATGGTACCAACGCTCCAAAGTCATGCCCGCATTGCCTGTGTAGCCTTCGAATTCCTCCTTGCTGGCATCCGTCTGCGTCAATGCAACGTCCGATACGATTTCGCTCTCTTCCAATGGGATCTCGCCAAAAGCGACCTTCTTGCCTTGCCGATTTGACCAATGATCTGCCGACAAACTCGAATCAAATATCTCGCCCATGGTGTGCTCGGAGTGATGGTTTTCATCATCATCTTCTTCTTCTTCATCCTCATCGTCCCAGCGCGAGTATCCGCGACCTCTCCCATAACTGTAGTCGTCATAGCCACCTTCTGCGGAACCACTCTGCCAAAGCGTCACCAAAGCCAAATGTGCGTCGCAGTTTGCCTTTTCGGCTGCATTAAATAGCAACTCAGCCTTTGCAAGGTCGATCCCTTTGAGTTTGTCGATGAGCAGGCCAGCTTGCGTGTACCGGTGCTCCAGCATGACGGCTATCTTGGTCGAGGTTGCAGCAAGCGTGTCCGTTCCATCGCTCCATTGCTTCAGTGTCGTAACCAACCCGTCGGTAACTTCCTGAAAGCTGGGCGCAGAGACCGAAATCTTGCTTCGCGGTTTGGCCAATACCAAGTTGTATGTCAGGCAGAGTCGGTACCCGCTCAGCAGCGGTTTCACTTCGTGTTGGCAATCTGCATAGAAGGCCGCATAGTCGACTTCCAGCCCGGCTGCCGCCCCTGACATAGAGATAGTTGCCTGCTTGTCTTCATGGTGGACTACCAATTCACCGCCGGAGTGCTTTGACGGCAAATTGACAACTAGGGTGGCGACCATGCTATCGAGTTTTTCTCCATCTCGATGCGGAAGGAAAAAACCACCCTTCTCGTAAACGAGCAGTTTGTAAAGGTGGGCCACCAGCGTTTTTTTCGGGAGCCCCAGATTGGTTTCAACCTCTCGAAGAACTACGTCTAACATCGACGGCCATTTGGGATTCTTCAAGGAGAACTGTTCTGGATCCAGCTCCCATACCTTTCGAACCTTGGTGTCAACAACTGTTTCAGTTCCCTTCCCATACGGTGCTTGACGACAAGTCTTGATCATCCGTTTTGCTTCGGTAGGCGTTAACGGCAAACCAATGTCCCCAAGCCCCTCGACGTTCAAGCCCGGCAACATCATAGGACACTGACCACTTGTACAGAAATCTGCGGGACGATCGATTTTCGCGATAGTGTCTAGGATTTTGGAGGCCAGCGACTGTGATTCTGGTTTGATTTGACTGGACTTTGTTTTCGCCATGAACTGCAGAGCTCTATATCAATGAAGAAGTGTGCAAATTGACCAGTTCGAATTGTATCGCGCAGTCGGTGCGAATTGTTGCAATTACTGCATCTCAGTCGAATTGGCGATTCGTTTCGCGTAACCGACTGGGAACAATGCGAATGTAGAAAGGAAGTGTCAGCAAACGTTTCCTTCTTCGACTGTAACCTTCACCACGTTGTTAGCAACCAATCCTCCATCAGTTGGTGAGTTCCGGCTCAATAGAGTTGGCACCATAGTCGTTTCTATGGTTGGAGGTGTGTGATGGCTCAATCGTCTCGTCCACTTCGAGTTTCGTTCCAAGAATGTCTTCAGGATGATGTACCGATGGAATTGTGTTGCGGGTTAATCACCCTGAATGCAGGAATCTGGGGCGGCAACATTTGGGGTTGGCTGTGGAGTGGTTTGCTTGCCCTGATGGTTACATCCATCGCGCTAGCCGCTTTTGCTCGCGCCCAGCGAGTTGTCTTTGCAAGGTGACTCCCAGCGTGTTTTGTGGCAATCGACTTTTAGCTGGACATCGTCATGCGCCATGCTGTATCAGCCGCAGTGCCTTAGCACACGGTTTGTGCAGAGAAAACCCCAAAAACCGGACGCAACTAACGCGTTCCGGTTGATAGTTCCAGTACACTGTGTTTTTCCCAACTTGGCGATGTCCAAATAGATACGCCCTGCTCAATAGCGGGGCGTTCTGTTTGTTGCTACATGCAATTGTTACAGCTCGTCTACAGAAGACTCGACCAATACAAACTGGCATAGCCAATCAATATTGCCAAGAAACTGAGAATGGCCGCGTAAACTTCGTTCGGGTCCAACGGAGGAACGCTTGCTGAATTCGGAATGGTGACGGAAAGAAAGTGTTGGTTCATGGTTAGTCCGCATTAACGAGATGGCAGGTTCTCTCAACGCGAATTTAGTGGCCATGGGGCCATTGAATGTTACCCACGGCGTCAAGAATCGGAGAAACCAGACGCGAGTGAGCCTACTGGATTTCAAAAAAACAGACTCCAGGATTGAACCTCCGGAGTCATGTCGTTGAAGAATCGAATAGTCAAACTGGCTATAATCCTGACTTGTTCGACCGCCCGGAGTGGATTTGCGATTTTAGACTCGCTAGTAGATTCCAACGGCCATTTCTTGTTCTTCAATAGAATTCTGACAAGCTTCCTATGCCAAATATACTTGATCCTCTTCGTAAATCGCTGAACGAAGGACACCGACTTTCCGGATTGCAGAACTGGATGTACCGCCTCCAAGAGGAATTGAAAGTTCTCTCCGAGGCCAGCCAAGAAGTCACTACCCTAGAACATAGTGAGTTGGCGAAGAAAGAATTTCAAGAACGCAATGCGGCGTTCATTGCCGAGCTGCTGCTATCTACGCCAGATCATCCTCGTCCGTGCCCACTCCTGGAAGTCTTTCGCAATCAAGCTTCCGACCAAGTGGCATTGATGGGTGGTGGTGGTCTCATTGAACAGTTGGTTGGTCAGTTCGATCTCGTTTTCCGCGACGGGGAAGTTAAACTTGCGAAGGAGAGCTTGCTGGGGAAACTTAAGACGCTGGCCGGATGGACGCTCCGCGGCCTGGAGCTTCGGTGTGCCACGCTGCTTTTGGTTTGGCGAGCAATGGGCGAAAAAGACCAGAGCTTTACTCCGAAGAACTGCATCAACTCTCTGATCACGGCTT
>JANPNA010000222.1:0-2578 GCA_031427235.1 Pirellula sp. | reverse complement strand
CGTTCGATTCTCTGATTCTCCAAGGGTACCCGCCCGATAGATGCTTATCAATCGACCTGCGTTGTCGTAACGCCAGTTTTCCACAATGCTGGAATTTAAGATATCTACTTTGGTAAGCGTGCGATTGTCCGCATCAAATGTAAATGGGTACGATCCCACGAAATAGCTGTCAGGTGAGGAGCGACTAATCACGTTTCCAGCAGCATCGAAGGTTCGACTGTCCTCAGGTCGGGACAACGCTCCTGCACCATCTGGGTCAGGATACTTTGTCTTGGAGACCCAACCTCGGTTGTTGTATTCTATATCAGTTACGTTGCCGAGTGGATCAGTCTGTTTGATGTTTCGCGACATTGCGTCGTAGCCAAATTGCGTAACTGCCGAAACACGATTGGTAACGGAAATTTGGCGGCCAAGGCTATCGTAAACGTTTGTCGTAGTCTTGCCCAGCTCGTCAACCGACGTCAGGGTCTGGTTAGACGTGTTGTAAGTAAACGTCTGAGTTGATGCATCGGGATTGGTGAGAGTGAGCAAACGCCCGTAGGAGTCGTATGCTAGACTGGTTACTGGCGCGGTGAGCGAACCGGAGCCGTCTGGATCGGGCGGCGTAATGCTGGTTGGAAGTCCTCGGGCGTTGTAAACATAGGTCGTGGTGTATCCAGCTCCGTCGACACTGGTGAGCACATTGCCGAGCGAGTCAAAGGTCGATGATTCGGTTCGACCGACTGGATCTGTGGTTGTAAGCACGCGATGCAACGTCGACGAATACGTGGCTGTTGTGACTCCACCGTCGGGAGCGACAACGTGTGTCAAATCGCCGGAACCGTTGTAACCAAACATCGAAACCGAACCGGTCTTCGGACCATTGCCATCCGGATCAGGATCATTCGCAACAATGGGCAAGCCGTCCATATTGCGACTTACGGTCGAGATATAGCCGAGGGCAGTGATGGATTCGGTGATTAGACCGTAGCGATCCGTTCGGTATTTCCAAAGGTTGCTGCGCTCGTCGGTCACGGTAGCTTGCGCATCTACGGGTGCCCTCAAAGTGTTGCCGCTTGTTCCGGTAGGCAGACCAACGGTTTCGATGGGAATTAATTGCCAAGTTGCGCTGTCAGGATGGGTGATCGTCCGCAGGCGACCATCGGTTGTGTTGAAGGTAAAAGAAGTAACATTCGAGACCGCGTTGGTCGCAGATGTGAGTTTGCCGGATGTATAACCGAAGGCAAACATGGGAGCAACCAGCAAACCTGAACCGTCGGGATCTGACAGTGTGTAGCTGGTGAGATTCCCGCTACTGACGGTGAGCGTCGTCGTGCGTCCTGAGTAGTGCGCAATGCTGCTGAGTTTGCCGGAGGTGTAATTGAAATCCGTGACCCGACTAAATGGGTCCGTAATTGAGACAAGCTCGTTGGCGATAGAATCGCTGTTGCGATCGGCGTAGGCGAAACTAATCGTGTTGGCATTGGTGTCGACGATGCTCGTGAGCAATCCAGTCGTTGAGAAATTACTGACGATGCCCGTTTTGCTCGTGAGCGTATAAGTATTTCCACCGGTCTTGACCAATGTGCTGTAGCTTGTGTCGCCATCGGCATGCAAATAGTCGGTGCCAGATTTTTTAAACCAAAGAGTGTCACCATTGCCTCGGACTAGCAGTGCACCTGCGCTACTGTCGATCACTTGGTCGAGCCCGTTGAGCCACCAACCGGAACCGAATTCGCTGGCTGAACGGTTGACGATTGCTTGTTTTCCAGTAAACGTCTGACTGGTCGTTACGCCACTAATGGTCGTCGCGACGGTCATCATGTAATCGTACATGCCTGTTGCAAGCGAGGAGCCATCGGCTTGCAACGCGAATCGAAGCGATTGGCCGGCGACCATGCTCGATGTGGTGTAACTGTAGGTCGTCCCAGCGGTTCCGTTGAAAGTTAACTGCGCTGTGATGGCACTTGGGACGGACACACCTGGGGCAAGTTGCGTATCGACGGTGATTATGGGTTTTGAGAGAGAATCGCTTCGATAAATGAGCGTTTGGTCAGGTGTCAGTTGTTCGGCGAGAGATAGATTTCCGGTTAGCAAATTTGAGGATTCTAAACCCTCACCCCCGGCCCCTCTCCCAAAAGGCGAGGGGAGCGAAGCGAATGAGTTGGAGTCGAGGTTTTGGGCGGCGAGCAATTTGGTGCCGACGGCGATCGTTACTGTAGCGACGTTGCTATCCAGCGAACCATCATTGACTTTGTAGGTGAAACGATCGACTCCGACGAAGCCGGTGTTCGGTCGATACGTAAACGTGCCATTGGTTCCAAAGGCGATGAGAGTCCCGGAGGTTGGGTTCGCAACGACGCTTGACGTAATTGCTCCGCCGTCGATATCGAGATCATTGGCTAGCAAATGTGCGGGAGTAGAGGACGTTGAGACAACTAAATCGGTACTGATGGTTGTATAGAACGCAGCATCGTTGTTCGCGATCGGGACTGCGGCCATGAGATGGCGTGGTTCCAACGATTCCAGCAATGTTCGATGGTGAGTTCTGCATCGACTGCTTTGGCAGTGCGAGTCGGAGATTTCGCTTAGCGCATGG
>JANPNA010000221.1:0-8079 GCA_031427235.1 Pirellula sp. | reverse complement strand
TGTAGAGTGAGCGACAAGTGCAAGCCGAAACGGAAACTTAGTTTTTAGTCCGACATGGAAACACCGCTAAAATCCACGAAAAGTAACATTCAAAACGGCTTGTTTTTGGTATTCTGGCGAAGCGCTTTCCTTTGTTTTTTTCCAAAAACCTTCCTTACGCCTTACCATGAGTAGCTCTGAACCAGACGTTTCGCTACGCGATTTCCAGCAATTGATCCGCACCATGTACTTTGAAAAGGACGTGGAACGTGGAGTTTCCGGTACATTCATGTGGCTAATGGAAGAAATGGGGGAACTGGCAACGGCTTTAAGAACAAGTAATGATCGGGAAAACTTGGAGGAGGAATTTGCCGATGTCGTAGCGTGGCTGACCACCATTGCGAACGTGGCTGGAGTCGACCTAAGCGCTGCCCTTCAAAAAAAATATGGGAACGGCTGTCCTGGCTGTGGCCTTTTGTCCTGCGAATGCCCGGCGGCGGAAAAACCGTAGCCATTCTCTTTTTGTAGGATTTTCGTTTCGATGGTGGATGTTTTCAAGGCTCTCAGGCCTTACAATGTGCTTTCCGACGCGAGGTACTTCTACCCCTGCTCTTTCCTAAGGAAACTGAATCATGGACTCAATCAATCGCCAGATTTCTAGGGCTCGTCGGCTTCTCTGGACACAAACAATCTTAAATATTTTTGCGTGGTGTTTGATCATCGCGTTTACTATTTGTTTTTTCGGCCTTTTGGTACCCAAGATTTGGTTTTTACCATACACCTTCGCGAGCTGGAGCAAGGTTTGGCTAATCGGTGGGGGACTAGCTGCATTGCTAATGGCTGGCACGATTGCTCTTTTTTATCGCCCGAGCGTCTTGTACTCCGCAGTCGAAATCGATCGTCGTTTTGGCTTGCGAGAACGCATTAGCAGTGCACTGCAATTGGACCCGACCGACAAGCAGTCACCGGTTGGAGAAGCGCTGTTAAATGATGCAGCGACAAAAGCCGAACGTATCGAAGTACGCGAGCATTTCCCTATTCGGACCGCGCCCCAAACACCTTGGGTAGCCCTCCCGTTTCTTTCCTGTATCGCATTATTCTGGGTTCCAGATGCCGAACTTCCCTCGATTGAAAAGATGCCCGGCACCACTTCCGAACGTCTGACCAACATTAAGAATCAGACCAAGCCAATCCTGGCCATGATTAAGAAAATGCGAGAAGACGCGGAAGAAAAAGACCTTAAGGAAGCGGCCGATGAATTCAAAAAGATCGAAAAGAAGCTCGAAGATTTTCAGAAATCGAGCACTGTCGACTCGAAAAAGATGCTGTCCGACTTCAACGAAATCAAGAAAGAAATAGAAAGACGGAAAGAGTCCCTCGGCGGTTCCGATAGTGTCAAAAAGGCACTGGATAACTTAAAGAACATTGACAAAGGCCCAGCCGAAAAAATTGCGGACGCGCTCAAGGATGGCAACTTCGACAAGGCCGGGGATGAGCTCGAAAAGATGCTGAATCAAATGAAGTCGGGCAACATGACCGACGATCAGAAAAAGCAGTTGGCCAAACAGTTGGATCAAATGCAAAAGGCTCTCGAAAAGGCTCAGGATCAAGAGAAACAAGCCATTGAGGAAGCGAAAAAGGAACTTGCCAAAGCTCAGAACAGTGGCGACTTAGAAAAGGTGGCCAAGTTGCAGAAAAAAGTCGAGCAAATGGAAGCCAATGCGAAAAAGGCCAAAGCGATGGAAGCCGTCAAAGCAAGTATGCAAAAGGCTCAAAAAGCCATGCAGGAAGGGGACGAAAAAGGAGCCCAAAAAGCACTGGAAGAACTTAAGGAAGAACTTGGCGAACTGGCCGAAGACCAGGAGTCCTTAAAGGAGATGGAAGAGATGATGGAGAATCTCCAAGATGCCAAAAAGTCGTCGAATTGCAGCGAATGCAATGGCGGAGGATGCGGCAAATGCAAATCGGACAAAGAGGGCAAGGATTCCAAGAATGCCAAAGGAGAGGGACGAGGTGCAGGCGACCGAGAAGAACAAGAGCATGACGTGAAAAACTTTGACTCTCAAGTTCGAGACCAAATGCGGAAAGGGGAAACAACCTTCGGTGGCAAGGTTGGCGGCCCAAATCGCAAGGGAACGACCAAGGAAGAAATTCGAGATGCCGTTCTAAGCTCAAAGCCCGACGATCCGGATGCAATTGAGAATATGTCGTTGCCTAAAGCGCAACGGGATCAACAACGCGACTACTTCAACTCGCTCAGAGACAAGTAGTATTCAACTACGACGCAAGCCAGCCGGTAATACCTGTGCTTCTATCTCGATAGGGATTAAAGCAAGTGGTCGGTGCGGAGCAGCGCACTACCGGAACCAAAGAAACGATGCGCCGTCCCTAAAAAGGTCGAAGAATCTTTGCCCATTCATGCATCGCTGTGAAGCGTTTTCGTCCGCTCGGAGCTTCGCTCCGACGGACGCCGTTTTGGCGTCCTACTTAATACACAGTTCAGCCCCTGAATTCGAGCACTCCCCGCCTGCCTCGACCGCCTACGGCCGTCGAGGCAGGCGGGGAGTGTGTCAGGTAACCTACCTGCAGCTAGATAGGACGCCAAAACAAGATTGAAGGGAGGCAAGCTCCCCCTCAACCTCGGACAAGCGTTGGAGGAAATGCTTAAATGGCAATTCAGCCGCTACCGCCAATATCCTCAAACAGAGTGTTCATGATCATCTCGGTCTCTGCCGCTTCATGAAGCTCCAGGGCATGAAGCAAGTCCTGCGCGTTTTTGGAAAGACTTTCAAGATCACGCGTCGGGCTGTCGGAAGCATATTCCACTAACTTTTTAGCCCTTTCATAGAGTTCGGTATGTTGGTCTCTCAGCCTTTGTGATTGTTGATAAATTTGTGGAGCTTTTTCGACGGCCTCTTCGAAACAACTAAAGGCTTCGAAACGAAACGCTAATTGATCTCGGAAGACCTCAAGGAGCTCGGTGAATTCTCTCTCGTTTACCTTGAGTTCTGCAGAGGCTGAGGTTAATTCCTTCAATCGTGTGACCACCGATCGAAGTTCCCGTTTCGTAAACGAAATTGGAGAAGCGCCATCGTGCGGTGTCAGAATCCCCATTACGGCTGGCAATTCGGCTTTCTTGGTTCCAGCGACGGACGCTGGCGATGACGGTGAGGCTCGACGCTTGACCATCACAACGGTATTGCCATTGCGATCAAAATTAATGGAGTCCATGAATGCCCACATCAAAAAAAGTCCTCTTCCAGCATCACCGATGAGCGCCATTTCTCGAGCCTTGTTCGCCAGTTCCTTGACGTTAAAGCCTGCTCCTTCGTCGCCGACCGAGAATTGAGCCTCGTCTCGTGTCATGCGAATTCCCACCCTCACCTTGCGATTTCTGTAGGGCAGCTCCCCCATTCGTTGATTCAACAAAGAGGTGTCGCCGAACGACTCCGATCCGATTTCCAAATTGCCGTGATAGATAGCGTTCAAGATCGCGTGCTCAAGGGCCACACCAATTTGCACGCATCCTGCTAAATCGCAAATCTTCATGCCAGCACACATGCGCTGAGCAAGCTCCAACATGGGCGCAATCAATGTAACGTCGTTTTCGAGCAAGTATTCGAATTGACACAGCGTGGAGGAGTCAATAAGCCGTTTGAAGCTCGATTCCGAGCGAGTGAGTTCAATGACATGCTCGATCGTACCTGGCAAGAGTTCTCTGCATCGCGCTTTGGGCACATAACCAGCGGCACCACGTTGCAATGCCAAAGAGGCCAACTCTTCGCTCCCTTTGCCAGTGACCAGAATGACAGGCACGTAGGGATAGTGAGCGCGGATTTTTTCGACCAATTGTAGGCCGTCCAAATTGGGCATTTGCATATCCGTCACAACCAGATCCGGAACCTTAACCTGCATCTTCGCAAATGCTATCGCACCATCTTCGGCTGTGTCTATTTCGAAATGCTCGTGCTGATTAAGAAGACCCGTAAGTAGAGTGCGGTCGGTTGCCGAATCATCAACCAAAAGTATGTTGAACATGTTGGGCTCTCGGTGGCTAAAGTTTTGACCTCTCTCGATTCTACGCCTTTTGCTGCAGCCTCGCTTGGACTCGCCATGGGTACAACGGTTTTTTTTTGTGGCCGACGCTGCTAGCGTCGGCTCGGATGCTGGCAGCATCCGCCACGGCGTCGACCAGAACCACCCAGGCACCCCTTTTTTCCCAAATTACCAACCTCGGCTCATTGGCATTGCTGAGAGTCACGCAGGATTGCTATGAACCTTGTTGAAGAATTGGGTTGGTTTTTCGAAATGCACTTCTACGCGGCGAGATCGATGACTTAGATGGCAGTTTGGGCAGGGCAAATCGGGAAAACGAATTATGCGTTAGGAGGTAAGGGCCATTTGGCTTGCCTGCGTTGCTTCGTTTTGTTTTTCGTGGTTTGCGTTGCGATAATCCATGCAGGCTGCGCGACTCAAAAATACGTACAAGTTCGACAAAATCCTTTCAATCCGCTTACGGAATCTTTGAACCTGATGTCCCGGTCGGGGCCGCAAATTACTCCCCGCACGACAACTTTGCTGCGACATTACGCGCTTCTGGATGTTTACAAGCGCGACCAGGAAGAGTGCCTCGTCCAATTGCAGGAGCTTGCGATGGACGAAAAAGGGGCCGAGAAAATCTACGCCATTTCCGAACTCGCCTATATCATTGGCAAGCAGGCCGAACGGGCACATCGCGAAGGTCAAGCCTTGGACATGTACACTGTGGCCGTTTGCAACGCGTACTTGTACCTCTTTTGTCCTGAGTTGGACGTGTCTCGAAATCCATATGACCCTCAGTTCCGCGGAGCTTGCGATCTTTACAACGCAGCCCTCGAGTCCACTTTGAGTATGGTTAGCAAGCAAGGAAAACTTAGGCCCGGGAATAGCTATAGGATCACAACTTCGACGAAAGACCATGAGAAAAACTATGACATTCAAGTTGTATCGCGGGGTAAGTGGCATGATGATGATTTCGACGAGTTGAAGTTTTGCAGCGAACTTCAGGTCAATGTACTGCAAACTGCCAATGTCAATTACGGAGTCGGTGTGCCCATGATCGCGGTAAGAAAAACGCATGCTGGCGAAAGTCCTGTCGAAAAATTCTATCCGGAAGGACTGTCCTTTCCTGTGACTGCTCTGCTTCGTGTAACGTCGCCTACCGTACATACTTCGCGAGACTCCCAACATCGTCACCCGTGTGTTCTCGAATTGCGAGATCCGTTGGAATCGACCGACATTGAATTGAATGATCGGAAAGTTCCGTTGCAATCAGATTTAAGCACGCCGCTGGCCTACTTTTTGGACAACCCAAAATTTCGCGAGCAAACCAACAGCACTTTGGGGCTACTGGACCCGCACAAGACTGAAAAGCTGCGAGGAGTCTACATGCTTGAGCCTTATGATCCCAATCGTATCCCGGTGGTCATGGTGCACGGACTCTGGTCAAGTCCGCTTACGTGGATGCCTATGTTCAATGATCTTCGGTCCTTTCAGGAACTCCGCCGCAATTACCAATTCTGGTTTTATCAGTATCCAACCGGACAACCGTTTTGGATAAGCGCTACGCAGATGCGAAGCGATCTATTCGAACTGCGTCGATCGCTCGATCCAAACGCCATACACCCTGTTCTAGACCAAATGGTTTTGGTCGGACACAGTATGGGCGGACTGGTATCGCGATTGCAAACCCTCGAAAGTGGCGAAGAGTTTTGGCGAATCCTTAGCGACGAACCGTTTGAGAAGGTCAAAGGGGAAGAAACGGAACGACAACGTCTGGCTGCGTCCCTGTTCTTTCACCCAAACAACTCGATAAAACGGGTTGTAACCATCGGCACGCCACATCGTGGAAGCACCTATTCGAACGACTACACCCGCTGGGTGGGACGAAAACTGATCAAGTTGCCCAGCAGCATTACGGATGTCGGCAATTCGCTCATTCGACAAAATCCTAGCCTATTCCGCAACACCGAGCTGGTTACCACAACAACCAGTATCGATTCGCTCAGTCCAGAATCGCCGATCTTTCCAACCATGCTCCGAGCACGACGAGCACCTTGGGTCAAGTACCATAACATCGTGGGAGTTGTCCACAAATCCAATTGGTTTGGCGGTGAGGCTGAGCTGAGCGATGGAGTCGTTGAGGTGGAGAGCGCTCACATGGACGACGTTGCCAGCGAAATCATGGTGGAGGCAAAACACCAGGACATTCATACTAAGCCGAGGGCGATTCTTGAGGTTCGCAGCATTTTGGTTGAGCACTTACGGGAGGTTTGCACCCAACCAGCCTTAGCAGGCATCCTGGACGTTCCAAATCACTGGTATGATAGAAACCCATATGAAATCAATACTGCGAAACAGCGAATTGCTGCCACGTCCATCTTCCCATCCGAAGTCGACGAGCCAGTTGGCGATCCTCAGGAACCGATTCAAACAGTAGCGGCATTTGCGCCTTTGCCCTTTCCTGCCAAGCCAGCCAACAAATTGCGTCTACCACCCATCTACAGCATCAAGCGTTAGCCGTTGACTCGTTATGCGTCCATTGCGACAAGGCGTTCGAAACCTCCTCATCGCCTTGGTTCGATTCTATCAGCGCGGTATTAGTCCACTTCTGGGCAGCAATTGTCGTTTTTCGCCGACTTGCTCGCAGTACACGATTGAGGCGATCGAAAAGTACGGCGTCATTCGAGGTCTATGGAAAGGAATAAAGCGTATCGCACGCTGTCACCCATTCTCGCGAGGTGGTTATGACCCACCCTGAGTACTGACTGACAACGATGACTCGAGTCAGTTGATGGTTTCAGAGAAAGGTTTTTGCGAGGGTGACGATCGACTACTGCCGCTCGTGCCGTATTTGCTTGGTCGGCTTGCCAATCGAACTCAAGAGCCAAGAGCCAAGTGCGAATGCCGAAAACCCAGTCGCCTCGGTATCTACGAGTTGATGATCGTTGACGAATCAATGCGAGGACTCATTACCCGTCGTTCCCATTCAACGCTGCTGAGAGACGTCGCGGTTGCCAAAGGGATGCCGTTGTTGAGCAAGGCAGGTGAAATCAAAATTAGGGAAGGGGTCACGACACGCGAAGAAGTCGAACGAGTCACCATGCGAGCCTCCATGTAACGCCCGCTGTCGCACCGCGCTGGAGTGCGGATTCCAATATCTACCGAGTAATAGCATTTCGCGGAACCAAATTTTATCGCAAAACTGCTAGCCAACCCGTCGTTCGTTGGTTGCTTGCAAAAACGCTAATCCAGGGAGCAAATCTCATTTCCAGGCTTACCGAAGATTTTTCGAAACGCGAAATCAATCCAAGCTCGAATGCCAATCTTTGCAGCCATAAACAAATCATCGACTTCGGTCACCGGGATAGGACACTATCAGCAAATTCTAGCTGATTCGATTGTAATGGGCCAAGCATGCGTTCCAGTATCAGAAAGAAAATTTGCTGAGCGCCTGGCACCTGTCGACCCGCACCTGTCGACCCTCAACGGAAAGTTCGGCGCGACTCGTAGCCAAGATTCCACGCTTGGAAGAGATCGCAAAAATCATTGCCTTGCAATCAGAAGCAGTTGGGGATTTCACTCCAAGCTCTGATGGAATTGAAACGCCCGCTGTGGGAGCGATGACTTTACGAATATCTTAGTTTCGAGAGCGTCATGCGAATCGCCACTCACCGAAGTGCAGTTGAACAGGATCTATCAGAAATTAACGCAATCCGCCAAGGGCTAAAGCTCGAATAATCGTACAGCCGTCGCCTGTGGTTCGGGGTTTAGCGAGTAACTCGTCAGCCTCCGAGTAGAATCCGCAACATTCGGCGGAGTGGTTCCGCAGCACCCCATAGCAACTGATCACCGACCGTAAAGGCGGTCAGATACTGTCCTGGCTGTGTTGGATCTAACGCTAGTTTGCGAAGCCGTCCAACTGGGCAAACGAGTCCGCCAGTTACGGCTGCCGGAGTCAGCTGTTGCATCGATGCGGACTTTTCGTTCGGAACCACTTTGGCCCATGAATTGGCTTTGCCAAGCATATCTTCGATCTCATCCATCGGGACGTCCTGCTTC
>JANPNA010000220.1:0-14320 GCA_031427235.1 Pirellula sp. | reverse complement strand
TCTTAAGCTGGGCCGCGAAACACTTTCGCTAGCGTTCCCTAGTAGCGGAATGCGTCCAGCATTTCGTTGGCGTCCAGCATTCACGAAAGCTTTGACAGCTTCCGCTACGATTTAAATCGGCCCGCCTTAAGATCGACGCCGATTTTGTTATGTGGACGAGCGAGGCCCTTCGCTCGTTGGGTTCCTACAAAACTGAGCAAAGGCCTCACTCAGTCACAAAACCAGGCAAGTGGCTCGCACGCGCCACACGACTTAGGAACGAGTTGGATGGCTCACCACATCGAGCGTGTTGCTTGGGCCCACTGCACCGCCGTGTGCGGTACGTCCTTGGCTTGATAATCGAAACGGCTCATGAGTCCTTCGTCCTTGTACGCAAGAATGCAGAGTGATGCCAGCAATGCGTAACTAAAAATGTTTGCAATTCGGTTCCCGCTCCAAAACTTGAGCGCCGTTCCAAAACTGTGTTTGAACATGTATCGCCCGCGACGGTATTCCACCGACCAAATTTCATCGAGCAAGATGTGGGACATGAAACCGATGAAAATGGCGACCGTTTTGAAGAGTCTCAAGTTCATGTTTTCGCAGGAGCATACCAGGAACGCGAACAAGGCGGCCGACAGGCCAGCAGGCACGCTGTGCCACATGCCACGGTGGACCGTGTACCTTCGGAAAACTTCGGCCAATCCGAATCGGAGTAAGAAATAGACAGCCACCGTAATAAGAAGCATCGTTTCATGGTTGCAACCGATCCGCTGGAGGCGATCGACCATGAGCATCGGTACAAACGCGGAAGAAAAAGCAACCGCTTCACGAAGTGGGATCCCCGAATCGCTATCGAGGTCTGGGAGCATGCCGCTTACGCTGCAAAGCGCTCCGCCGATTGCGCAGCTTTCCCAGGGCAAGCCAGCTTGATAGCCACCTACTGAATAAAAAGCACCTGCAACGGTACTGACGCAAATGTGAGTTTTGAAATCGGCCATGATGTGATGGAGGTAAGTGTGGACCGACGAGCAGCCATCCACACTTGTCTTTTAGCATTCCAGATTCGGCCACGTCCAGACCAGCCATGCTGCGATCCATGTTGACGTGTGGCAGGTTCCAGAGCAGGGCAGGGGGGCTATTTTGGCCTTCGCACTTCAGGTTGCAAATCGCTATAGTCGATAGACACGGATAAGTCTGCTCCGCAACAGACTCGCGACATTGAAACCACAGAAGGGATAGCTAGCAATGCAAGCTTATGATTTGATCATGTTGATCGTTTTGGCAGCGACAACCATATTTGGTGCGATCAAAGGATTTGCATGGCAACTTGCCTCGCTAGCATCGATCATTGCTAGCTATTTCGTTGCTTATTTGTTTCGCAACGATGTCGCGAAAATGATCAATGCTCAGCCACCTTGGAATTTGTTTTTGGCGATGCTGCTCCTGTATTTCGGATCTAGCTTGATTATTTGGATGTTGTTTCGGCTTGTGAGCACCTCGATTGACAAGGTCAAGCTCAAGGATTTTGATAGGCAATTGGGGGCTGGATTTGGATTGATCAAAGGCATGGCTTTGTGCATGCTCATCACGATGTTTGCCATGACATTGCTCGGTTCGGCCCAGCAGCAACGTATTGCGAATTCACGCAGTGGCCTTTACATCAGTCGCGCATTAGCCAACGCAGGCGGGATACTACCGGCTGAACTGAAACAAGTCGTTGGACCGTATATTGATAATGTAGAACGACGATTGCAACAGAATCAAAACGGCTTGACGCCACCGGCAGGCGACGGTTTTCTGGATGGGCTTGGCAACATGGTTCAGCAGCGGGTGAATCAGTTTGGTACCGAAGTTAGCAACGGCCAAATGCCAACCAACTTTTTGCCGGGGCAGGGCGGGCCACCTCAAAATCCAGGCTTTGGCGGATTATTTGGGGCAGGGCAGGGGGGGCAAAACGGAGCGCAACCGAACCCAGGCTGGGGAAATCAGGCAATAGATCCACGGGGAAATACAGGCAATGCACAACAGCCAGTCGGCTGGCCTGTTTCACAACCGCCGCCACCGCAGCCTTCCGGCAACTGGCCGAACAGCTTTCAGACCGGTTTCGGCGGCAACGACGTTTTGCCGCGCTGAGAGGTTCTAATTATAGTATTGTCGCCTTTCGCTCTGCGAGAGTGCGTTAACGAAGCGCACTTTCGCGGAGCGAAAGGCGACATTCCGCCGCTCGCCTAAGTGCCCGTATCCAACTCCATGCATCCAACCGCAACCTGTTCCGCTTCACTCATCTTGTTTCGATTCACCGGAGAAGACCGACCGGGGGTGACGGCGGCACTCGGCGAAGATAGCGATCGCATCATTAAATTGCTGAGCGTTTGGTGCTCACGGAAGGGTCGGCAATTACTTGCAAAAGCGATTGGCGATCGATCATGTGTATGCGAATGAACTTGAGATCATCGGCGGAAGGTTAACAGGCAAAGTGATTGGCTCGATAGTTAACGCACAGCGCAAAGCAGGTTTGTTGGATCAACTCGCGGCGGAGGAGGGTGTTGATCGAAAGCAGTGCATTGCGATTAATGAACCGATTGAACCGATTGAACCGAATGTACCGGTTTGAGCATCCGGTCCTTTCACGAAACTCGTTTCGGCTGGGCAAGTTTTTTGGAGCAAGGCACCCGCAACCAGTCTAACCGCCCCCCGAAAACACCGCTCCGCAACGTCCGATAATGTTTCTTATGTTCGGTTTGATATGGGGTTTTCGCTGGGATTTTGCGGTTTTGCCGATCCGCCCTGGTTTTGCTCAACCCGTGATGACCGCACCCCGGACCTCCGTCGACCCGTCCTCCATCTGCTCTAAGTACGTCCCCATCTGACGGAATTTGTCGTAACGGTCGGTCGCTAATTCCTCCGGGCTGACTTTGACGAGTTGGTCCAGTGTCTTGGTCAGGTAAGCTTTGAGACGCGATGCCATTTGTCGCGGATCCCGATGAGCGCCCCCCAAAGGTTCTTCGATTACGTCATCGATAACGCCTAGCTTCGCCAAGTGCGATGAAGTAAACCTTAACGCGTCCGCAGCTTTTGACGCATACTGATGACTCTTCCACAAGATGCCGGCACAGCCCTCCGGACTGATCACCGAGTAATACGCGTACTGAAGCATGGCAATCCGATTGCCAACTCCTATCCCCAACGCTCCCCCCGATCCGCCCTCGCCAATTACCACGCAAATGATCGGAGTCTTGAGCTGACTCATCAAAAACATGCTCTCGGCAATGACCTGTGCTTGGCCGCGCTCCTCAGCCCCAATCCCTGGGTACGCGCCTGGAGTGTCGATGAAGCAAATGATGGGCAGCTTGTACTTTTCCGCTAGCTTCATCTTGGACATCGATTTTCGATAGCCTTCCGGGTGGGCACAACCAAAATGACAAGCGGCTCGCTCCTTATACGTTCGACCTTTCTGATGGCCGACTACCAACACTTTGTACCTGCCCAATTTCGCGAAACCCGTCAACATCGCCCGGTCGTCGCCAAAAAACTTGTCCCCATGCAACTCGATGAATTCATCGAACGCAAGGTTCAAATAGTCCTTGGTGTAGGGCCTGTCTTTGTGACGAGAAACTTGAACAATCTGCCACGGCGAAAGGTTGGCGTAGATGCCTCGCGTCGTCTCTGTCCACTTGCGACGCAGTTGTCGCATTTGCTCCTGCTCGGCTTCGGTATGACTATCATTCTTCTCAAGTGTCCTCAACTGGATCTCAATGTCCAAAATCGGTTGCTCAAACTCAAATCCCAACGCGGTCGTTTCCATAGTCTTCGTTATCGTTTCGCTAGCTTTAGTGTTTGGTGAATCGCCTGCCACGGGCCAGAGCCCAGGCTACGTTATGGTCCTAGTTCTTTGTTCAAATTAAATAGTGGGGTAGGCATCTTGCCTGCCATCGAATCGACGTTAAAAAATCGCAAGCTGGAAGCTTACGCCACTTTGAAAAATCGCAAGCTGGAAGCTTACGCCACTTTGGAAAATCGAAAATCTAATCTGGACAATCCACTAGGTAGGGTTTTCCATTCGGCCACCGGATGGGAAATCATCAAAAATCGAGACATCCGGAATCCTTGGTGGTTTCTTGAAAATGGGGGTCGCTCGGATCAGTTTCAATACGTCCCACATGTTTTGCGGGCGGTCTTCCTGTCTCTTTGCGATCAACTGCTTAATTAGACTGTTGAACTCGGGAGTAATGTTGTCGTTGACAACAAGCGCCGACGGCAGCGATGCCGACAAATGCTTGCTAAGCAATTCGTTGGGTGTGTTCCCCGTATAGGGCGCTTTGCCAGCAACCAGTTCGTACAACATGCAGCCCATGGAGTAGATATCGCTTCGTTGGTCCAAGTTGTGGCCGCGAATCTGTTCGGGCGACATGTACGAACGCGTTCCCTCCTTCTTGTTCTTCGATCCAAAAAGCTTTCCCAGCCCTGTCCTCATTTTTCGCGAAATCGTGAAGTCGATGAGCTTGACTTCAAAATCACGGCTCAGCAGCAAATTATCTGGCTTGATATCGCAATGGACGTAACCTTTTGAGTGGAAGTAATACAACGCCTCACAAGACTGCTCAATGATGCTCGCTAGCTTATACGCGATAGGTTCCGGGCCACGACGAAGGGCTTGCTTCAAATTGATTTCGCTGAAAAGCTCGAGAACGATAAAGGGCGTTTCGGCGTCGGTTTTATACTCAATCAGTTTAATAATGTTCTTGTGATGAAGCGTTTTCGCAATCTCGTATTCGTGCTTGAGGAAGCCGATTTCCACTTTGTTTCCGCGTTGCTCCGGACGCAAGACCTTAAGGGCGTAACGCTTTTCACCGTCATCTCGAATGGCTTCCCAGACCTGGCAGGTGCTTCCAAGACGAATCAATCGCGTCAGGCGATACGGGCCGAGGAAGTCTCGAACTTTGACCATAGGGAGGAGATTTCGTGCTGGAATACTAAAGTGGAATTGGTTTGGCGCCCCCCTGCCCTGCTCCGCTTTTGCCAAGTCGGAATGCAGGTCTTACGGAATTTGACCAACAGAATCGCTCGAATCCGATTCTAGCTCGCCCGCCGTCTGGATCGCCATTGAAGACACTACTATAAGCATAATCGGTACGACCCGAAAGGTTTAACATTGGCCCTGAGCCGCGACCGTCCGTTCGGAGCTAGTCTCCGACGGACGCCGTTTTGGCGTACTAATAAGTGCGGCTCATCCAACAAATTCACTCACACCGCTCCCGCGTCGACCGCCTTAGGCGGTCGACGCGGGGGCGGTGTGCCGGGTAGCGAGCCCGGTAGGACGCCAAAACAAGGTTGAGGGGAGACAAGCTCCCACTCAACCTGAGAAATAACGAAGCCCAGGGTGCGCAGCGCGACCCAGCATCATGGCAACGAAACAATGTAAGCAATCAAGTCGGCCATGGCCTGCTGGTCCACTTGGCTTTCCAACCCCTCAGGCATCAGTGACATCTTCGACGACTTCATTTCGGCAATGTCGGCGCGCGCGACCACCTCCACCACGTTTTCACCCCGAAGCAAAGTTACGCTTGTCTCCGACTCATTCGAGATCATGCCCGTTACGATGCGTTCATCGTTCGTCAAAACAGTGTAGTTAACATATTGCGGATTCACTTCACGATTCGGTTCGATGACATTTTGCAAGATGGCTTCGGCCCCCCGAAACTTGTAGGAAGCAATGTTGGGTGCCAGTTCGTACCCAACCCCCTCAAGCTTATGGCAGGCTGAGCACGACTTCGCAAAGATCAGCTTGCCGCGGCCTTTGTCGCCCGTTATCGACAAAGACATTTGATACCGCTGGAGGACTTCTTGTCTGTTGCCAATGTTGGAAGATTTCATGGCCACTGCGACCTCTTGCTTAATTTTTGGATCTTTGTGGTTTCGCAGGTTAGCGAGCCGTGCTGGATCTAAGTCTGTCAGTAAGAAGCTCCCCTGCCCTGCCCTCTGCAACATGGCCTCTATCCAGGAAGTCCTCGAAAGTAGGACGTCCGAAGCCGATAGACGTAATCGTGGACTTAATCCGGGCCAGACAGCCAAAATGCGTTGAGCTACTTCGGGTGATTGATACTGCATCAAAGCTCGAGTCGCCGCCTCCTGGACTGGCTGTGAAAGGCGTTGGTCGAGCAAACCCGCCAGCATCGGGATATCGTCGTCCAATTGCTCCCAACGCAGCAACTCAATGGCCTCGATTTTTTGTTCTGGCGAGACAGCGTCATCCAAGCATCGAACTCTCGCTTCGCGAACAAGTTGCGTTCGCTCGGAAAGAAGGTTAGGCATCTTAGTGAATTTGCTTTCGCGCGTTGCAGCGTCATTGAATCGGCTTTGCAAAGCGTTGATTAAGCCGATACAGAGCTGCCGTCTTGGTTCGTTCATGGGCATAATGCCTATTTGCTTATCCAGCAGTTCAAGCTCATGGAAGGTCGACTGGTTGCCAGCAAGTTTTGCGATCGCTTGCCAAACCGTTCGGAGTTTGCCCCCCTGCCCTGCCCCGTTTGGATTCGCATCGCCATTGCCGACTTGCCCCCCCTGCCCTGCCCTGAGCACTTCCAAGGCAGCAATTGCATTGGAACCAATCGCATTGAGGCTAGACGCATACAACCATTTGTCGTCTTGGGATAATGCTAATAGCCGAATGGCAATTGCAACTCGGGCTCTTTCTGGAAGCTGAAAACGACTCAGCGATAATCCTAACTGCAACCGTACACTCGGATCCGAGTCGTTTGCGAGAGCCAGGAGTTTCTCCGTCGTTTGAGGCGATTGCTCGGCGTCTTCGCTCCATCGAATGGCCCATTCGCGAACGCGTGGATTTGGGTCGTCCAGAGCATTCTCAGCCCCCCCCTGCCCCGCCCTGAGACTGGCAAGTACGCCCAACGCGTGAACTCGGCCCACGGGTGACAAAGAAGATTTCGCAAATCGCGAAAGTTCCTCGACTGCTTTTCCCACCGAGTCTTGGTTGCCATGGTCTTGGTTGCCATGCACAACCAGCCGTTCGTAAAGGAGACGCGATGCAGTATCGCGATGCCATCCGTTGGTGTGCTCCAGAGTCGAAATCAACTGCTGTAAGGTTGCATCGCGAAGTTGCGGTTTCGGCGGACGCTTGAAGTTGGCTGGCACGACACGATAGACGCGACCCCGATCTCGGCCGCTCGTTAAGTCCAAGTGTTGTTTGATTTCTTCTGGCAATGACTTCGGATGTTCGATGACTTCACGATAGAGGTCGGCAATGTACAGCGTGCCGTCCGGGGCGTTTGCGAACTGGACCGGGCGAAACCAGATGTCGGACGAGGCGATAAATTCCGATTCCTTGTCGATCCTTTCACCCACCATCGAAGTGCCTAGTTCGGTCAGTTTTTTGCGATGGACGATATTGCTACCGACATCGCCGACGAAGGCGAAGCCATGCATTTCAGGAAAAGCATTGCCTCGGTAAATAGTGATCCCCGTCGCACTGGTAAAATAACCGGAGGATCGACCACCACCCTCGACAGGACCGGACACTTGATTGTTGACTCGCAATCGAGTCCGAACGGTTCTCCATGGTTCCACTGGACTGATTCGATAGACCGAGGCTTGCGGGCCATCAACCGCGATGCTTTGCCGCGACGGCGGCAATGGGACGTTGTTTTTGGCAGACGCGTAGCGATCCGCATAGAGGTGTAGTTGCAGATGATCGCTATTTTGGCATGCAAAGCGACGCCCCCAATCATCAAACGACATGCCGTGCTGACCACCGCCACTCTCTGGCCGAAGCTCCAGCGTCTTTGGATCAAATGAAAAATCCCGTCCGTTCAAAACAACCGCATTGCGCTCCGGGGCGGAAGGCGTCAACACCTTGGCGCCTGAGCTGCTGGTTTGACAGTAAATTCGATTGTCGAGTCCCCAACAAAAACTGTTTAGTAGGCCTTGAACATTTTGACGACCAAATCCAGTGAAGACTTTCGTTTGAACGTCTGCTTGTCCATCGCCATCCGTATCCTTGCAATACCAGATGTCGGGCGCTGCCGCAATAAAGACCCCGCCGTCATAGCAAAGCACGCCGGTGGGCCAAGAAAGATGATGAGCAAAGAGGGTGCTCTTTTCGAAGCGTCCATCGTTGTCGGCATCCTCAAGGACACGAACATTGCCGAGGAATTCTTTGTCTTGCTCCGAGTAGTCACACATTTCAACGACATAAAGCCGACCATTTTCGTCAAAGGACATGGCCACAGGGTCTCGAACAAGCGGTTCGGCGGCAGCCAGTTCCAATTCGTATCCATCCTTGACCTGGATGGTGGCCATGGCTTCACGTGGTTCGTTTGCCGGCGTTCGAGGTAACTCGTCGGCAAAGCTTTTTTTCGACGGCTCCTGGGAATGCAAGAACGACGGGCTCAGTCCCAAAGCGACCCAAGAATGGAATGCGAAACAGGCAAATGGATGGAAGCGAAGCATGGTTGATGGATTGTTCTTAAGGACGAAGCAGACCGACGAGCGAATTATCTTAATCGCAATTGAGAACGCCGTGGGGGCGTTGCTCTTGTTGATTGCACGGCTACCTATCCCTATTTATGATTTATGCTTGTAAAAGCTCTCCGTCCGGCTTGTCCGGGCGGAAGCCGCGTTGCGTCTCCCCCAGTCCAACTTCCAACTTCAAACTTCCAACTCCCCCCCCTGCCCTATTTCGATTACATTGACGTCGAACAAAGCTATTACTCATCGTGTCAGGGAAATTGTGACGCAAATCGCTATCGAAACCCAGCAACTGACTCGCGTGTTTGGAAGCCAAGTTGCCGTTGATTCCGTTGATTTGAAGGTGGACTGTGGGACGTTCTATGGATTTCTTGGTCCAAACGGCGCGGGCAAGTCTACGACAATCAAGATGCTGACTGGGCTATTGAGCCCCACGACAGGTACTGTCTCCGTACTTGGTCTCAATATGTTGGATCATTCCCAATCCATAGAAGCCAAACGTAACATTGGCGTGATCCCAGAAAATCTTGCTCTTTTCGATAATCTCACGGCGATTGAATTCTTGATCTTCATTGGCCGCATTCATGGTTTGACACGCGAAACCATTCGTCAGCGAAGCGACGAGATGCTCTGCTTGCTATCCCTGGAAAAAGAAACCAAAAAACTGGTCCTCGAGTATTCGCATGGTATGCGAAAAAAGCTATCGTTGGCAGCGGCCTTGTTACCCAATCCAAAATTGCTTTTTCTTGACGAGCCCTTCGAAGGTGTTGATGCGGTCGCGTCGTTAATCATTCGGGATTTACTATCGAACTTTGTTGCTAAGGGTTCAACGGTATTTTTGACATCGCACGTCTTGGAAATCGTCGAACGACTCTGCACTCATGTCGGCATTATTCAGAACGGCAAGTTGATTCAACAATGCTCGATGGAAGATATCCATGTGAACGGATCGTTGGAGCGGTGCTTTTTGGAGGCCACCGGTGCAGACAAAAATCAAGTCGCGAAACTGGATTGGCTTGAGCAAAGCGGGGCAAGTTGAGAGTGACACCAAACTTGACGAAAAACTCATACTTGAGCAATACGCTGAGCCACTTTTGGACGTTTGTGTGGCTCCGTTGGCGAATTCGGATTAATCAATTGCGGCATGGTTCATCGCTCGGCAAGGCACTCGCCGCCATCTTGCTGGTGTCCTTTGCTATATCATGCGTTGGTGTGCTGGCCGTGAGCGGCACACTGGGAGCGACGTTACCGAGGCTGATTCCTCGTGAGAGCTACTTTTTGTTTTGGGATGGTATCAGTGCGATATTTTGCTTTGTCTGGGTCGTCCACGTAGCCACAGACGTTCAACGCACGGACGCCATTACGTTGGATCGCATCCTGCATTTGCCAGTAGCATTTACTCAAGTGTTTGCGATCAACTACTTGAGTTTTTTGATGAGTATGACGCTTGTCTTGATGTTCGTCTTTTGCCTCGGGTTCACGTTGGGTTCCTCGTTTGCGATTGGCCCAGTCGCACTCTTGTTTCCAATTCCTTTGGTTTTTTTCCTGCTTGCGATCACGGCGTTGACTTATCAATTGCAAGGTTGGTTAGCCGCACTCATGTCGAATCCGCGACGACGGCAATTGATCATGATTGTACTGCCTTTTTGCATTATCGTAATCTCTCAGCTTCCGGCGATCGTTGCGTCACGATTTGCCAGGGATGAATCAGAGCGAAACCGTGCGAGAGAATTGTTGGCTCCCCCGGTGGCAGTCCCCTCCCCTGCCCTGCCACCAGTGCCCTCCCCTACTGAACTCGACTCGCAAGCGGAACTCAAACTTGACGACTTGGAGCTGGCGGCACCGGTTCTATCGCTGGAGTCAATCGACGAAGATGCCGAACGAGCGAAAGAGTCTCAACTGCGGAATAAGGAGCTAGAATTGGCTCGTGCTGAAAAGCGGGCGCTTTGGTTGTGGCGACTTCGCCAAGCGAACCTTTTTTTCCCACCCCTGTGGATGGCCGGATGCGTTGAGTCTATCGTGTCAGGCACGTTCCATGTTTTTTGGATTACCGGTGCAATGGCATTGGTTGGATTTGTTTCATTGCGCCGAAACTACTACCAGACACTCCGATTCTATAAAGGTGAGACCGATTCGCGAGCGTTGGTGTCCCACGGCTCGGCTGCAGACTCAAATCCGAAAGCGATCGAAAGGCTACCAGCACCTACTCCTCACGTGCGTTCCGAGAAAAAACTGCTATTGGTCGAGAGACACATCCCATTCGTCTCCGAGGAAACGGCGGCTATTATCACGATGACCTTGCGATCCATGACGCGAGCTCCAGAAGTCAAACTTTACCTGCTGTTACCGCTCATTGGTCCTTTTGTTTTGTTTGGAGTCTTGCAATCCATGCAGTTGCCGAAGATCGATGAACTCAAAGCTGCCATCATCGTCGGCTTTTCTGCCTTCGGCCTGTTTGTCACGTCAGGAATGCTCGGTAACTCTTTTGCCTACGACCGGGCCGGGTTCCGGGCATTCGTTTTGTCTCCTATACCAAGGGAACGTATCTTGTTGGGACGCAATTTAGCGACCACGCCGTTCTTGTTGTTGCAGACTTTCCTGCTGGCATTGGCGATCGGAATCTACTTTGGGATGGCAATCGACAAAGTGCTCTGCGCTCTTCTTTTGTCCGCTTCGCTCTTGCCTCTTTTCTCCTTGTTGACGAATCTGATGTCCATTCTGACCCCGTTTCCACTTGCGGCTGGCAGTATTCAGCCCAAACAATTCAATCTCGTCCCCGTCCTCTTTAGTTTAGTGCTGAGTATGTTTATGCCGGCCATAACCGGCTTGGCTTTGATTCCGCTCGGATTAGAATGGATCATTGACCGGTTTTTCCCAAACCTAGCGATCATTCCTGTTGCGTTTTTGTTGTCGATTCCATGGTTAGCGGCCTCGCTGTTCTTGTACCGTTGGGTATTGCCTTGGGAGGGCAAGCTTTTAGCCAACCGAGAAAAAGAACTTTTGAGAATCGTTACCTCGAAGATCGAATAGAGTGAGTGACTTTTATGGCACTTGAAAAGCGAGCACGTCCGGAAAGCGTGGACTACTTCCTAGCTGCGATCGCTCCCGTATTTATCATCGGAATGATTGGGTCGCTTGTTTATTTCATCATCACGATTTGCTATCAAGGATCTTTTACCGAACGATTGATGTGGATTCTTGGGCTTTATACGGTGGCAGCCGTTTTGATTGCGAGAATCGCCATCGAACAGAGTCGGCAAGTGGCCTTTGCGTACATGTTTGCGCTCGGCACAGCAACCTTGTTCGTGACGCCGCAGTTTTTTGTGGTGAGCGGAGCCATGGCAGTCTTCAGCTTCCCGATCCTAGTCCTATTGTTGATAATGATCGCTGTTCTGGCGGATCGTATTACGTTTGATTGCACATCGATGAACGAACACGTGCAAAGCACGGGTGTTGGGCTCCTTCAGTCGCTCGGACTTGTCAAAAGCGAACGCAAAAAGTCTGAGCCGAAATCGACTTTTAGTGGGAGAGTCGACGAAAGTCCGACAGATGAAACCAAGAAGAAGTCGTCGACAAAACGCAAGCACAATCCAGGCGTATGGGTTTTGTATTTTGCCCTGTTCGCCCTACCCTTGTTTGGGCTCGGACAATTGGTGATTCAAAGCGATGTGGATCGGCGTTGGGCATTTACTTACCTGTTCTTTTATCTTCTAAATTCGCTCTTCTTGCTGGTTTTGATCTCGCTATTGTCCCTGCGAAAGTACTTGCGGGAAAGGGGGGTTCCGATGGAAACCTCGTTTGCTGTCCGCTGGTTGGTGATCGGTATGACGAGTGTCTTCGTGATTCTGTTGGTTCTTTCCCTTTTACCGATCCCTGGTCATTCGCTCCTTTCGATGGATTTGCCATTTCGCATTACGAGTCGCGACGACTTGAAGGCGAACCAATGGGGATGGGGTCGAGAAGGAGCGGAGGGGGATGGGCCTAAAGAAGGTGAGGGAGAGGCTCAGAACAAGCCAGGGGGCAATCAAGATGGCAAAGGCCCTGACGAAGGAGGAAAGCAAGTTGGGGATAAGCAAAAGGAAGGCAAGAAAGCTGGGGAACCCACCAACAAAGGCGATGCGCAGACTGGAGAAAGCAAGTCAAGCGACGACGCCCCGAAAAATGGCGATGAGAAGAGTCAAGGTAACGAAAAAGGCAAACCGGAGGATGGCGGAAAAAAAGACGGAAAGCCCAGCGACAAGACGGAAAAAAACAAAGACGAGGCCTCCCAAAACAAATCCAAACAAGACAACAACCAACCCGTCGACGCCAAGAAAGCACCACCGGAAAACAAGCCAAAGGAAAACACGCCACAGGGCAAACAACAGCAACAGCAACCCGAACAGCAACCACAGCCCGAACAGCAACCGCAGCCAGCTCCGCGCTCGCTATCGATTCAATGGAATTTTTCAGCGGCCTTGCAATGGTTGCTGATGTTGGTTTTAGCGATCGTAGCCATCATTTATGGCATAATTTATCGTGCTCAATTGTTGGCAACCATCAAGAGTTTTCAGGAATGGTTGAGCGCGTTGTTTGGTCGAAAAAAGAGGTCTTTGGTGCAAGCTAACCGTTCGGCGGAAGACGCATCCATGCTCGAGGCCCCTTATCCACCGTTTCATACTTTTGAGAATCCATTTTCAGCCGGGAATGGCTGGACGCATGAACAAGTCGTGCGGCACATGTATCGCGCGATGCTATCTTGGGGCTACGAACATCGCGTTGTATGTCGCGAAGACGAAACGCCGGAGGAGTTTATGCGCCGGCTATTCCGACGATTCCCAGAGCAGCAGGAGTCGTTCTCGATGCTTGGCATGCTGTACAACCGAATTGCATATGCGCGAGGCAAAGTCACTTCGTCCGAATTGAAACCGATGACCGACTTGTGGCAATGGTTGGTGAGGAAAGGCGCAGTGTAGCACGGCACTCCGTGCCGTGATTCTCGCCACGAACTGGCGAGCTACTCTTTAATCAACCCAATTGAGAGACACGGACTGCTATCAATTTCTGGTCGTCCAGCGGCCTAGAATGCGACATATGGATTAGACGGCAATGGGTCGCATTCAGGCTGAAAAACTCCAAGTCCGAATTTAGACCCTTAGCGAGCCACGAAACGCTCTGGCGCTATAGTAAGACTGCGCGCCATTGTGATACACGAAGACATGACCGAAGCGGCGATCACCGAAAAGAGCGCCGCCGAGTTTTCTAATATCAGCAGGTGTTTTCACCCAGCTCGACGTCTTCGTATCGAATTCTCCAAGTTGCTGCAGTTCTCGATATTGTTCTTCTGTTAAAAGCTCAATGCCCATGGCCGCCGCCAAATCCATCGCGTTATTCTCCGGCTTATGATCCTTCCGCGAATCCAGCCCTTCGTGGTCATAACAAACACCTGTGCGGCCATTGGGATTTTCCGCTGAACAATCAAAGAAAATGTATTTGTCCGTCTTTTTGTCATGTTGCTTGGATGCTCAGGGGTTATGGCCATCTATTCTTAGAGGGATGGTAAATATCCCCCGAGTAAAACTCGGGGGCATTTCTCGGTTGTGGCACTATCTACGAGGGGTTGCCATTGATTTGCAAACTGCTCTGGTTTGTACATTGGCAGATAGCGATAGTACACTTCCAAACACATGCAGGCGACGGCCGTTGAATAGACACGGCCTCCATATCCACCCCAGACGCAGGTTGGATTCCAGGAGCCTTCGAATTGTCCCCGCGGGACTTGTGTCGAACCGAGTTGTTGCTTGAGTGATTCATTCCACTGTTTCCAGGCATCCTCCATGGGATTATTTTCATGGGTGAATGTGCTGGCTGCATCCAC
>JANPNA010000219.1:0-10719 GCA_031427235.1 Pirellula sp. | reverse complement strand
CCAATCTGTGAATTTCCGACATACGAAAGTCGTAATAGCGCATTGCGGAAATCGCTGTCCGGCACGTAACGCTCTAGTGCACCGGCAACATCGGCCTTTTTGGTAGACGGAAATGCGTTTTCGATATCTGCTGTCCCGATGAAGAGAGCCCCGTTTCGGGCATAGGAGGCGGCTATCTGCGCAAACAACGTAGTAATGTTTCGGTTTCTGCGGTACGCATGGAAGGCTTCGGGAAAAACGCTACTACCGGCTATATCAAGTACATCAAGCATCGCATTGTTGAAAGTTCTTGCTATCACTCGTTCCGCTACCACGGGGATACTCAGCTTGCGGAATTTGCCATTTCCCTTTGGAGTTTCGACTTGCCGATGGTCTTGGGGAACAAAGCTACCATCCGCAATCCGCTTTTGGAGTTCTCGCAGCATGCCTGCCATCTCTGATATCGTGCACTCGTCACCACGCACTCCGTCCGTTCCAGCCCCCAGTCCCATGTCATTCTTGGCTTTTTTGTACGTATCGAGGTATCGATCCGTGTCGTTGAGACTTGCCAGTGTTAATTCTGTAACCGGACCATTCCGATTCGAGCGTTCGGACCTCTGCCGGTCATGATAGTCCAGGAATCTAATAGATCCGCTCGCTACTCTCTGTACTCTCTGCGCTTCGCTAAAATCACTCAAGATTGTCACCGCTGGGGATTGTTGGTGTTTCCTTGAGCACAATCACTAGTCGTTTTCTAGCTGCTGCCATGCGAAACGCACCTGACGAAGTGCCAACCGGTATCCATTCCCTCGACGCGTAAGTCTGTCTTCTGCTTTTGTTCCATCCACTCAATATCCGGATTTGAGCACTACTCCATTGGTCGCGGCGATGAACGCTGTCCTGGATGTCTACTATCGTCAGGGTGCGATCCAAATTGGGCTCACTGAACTGCAGTCTAGTTGGTAACTCTAGTGGTTCAGCACGCAAGCCGGCCCATACTATGACGATCCTTTGCGACCTACTGTTTAGCAATTTCAGCGATGATGACGTACACACTACTTTTCCTACGTTTTGATCCGGCAAGCTTGACACCTGCTTGGTACGAGGGGCTATCTCGGCTGGGATCTTGGATGCGTCTCGCAAATCGCTGGCGCAATACACCCAATCTGGTAGCTCAGCCGCAAGTCTCTCAGCATGCGAGGCGGAAGCGGCAACCAGAACGGTCACCCCCTCCGCGTTATCGACTGACTCCTGCTCCGCAACTTTGGCAAGCTCAGTATTTCTGGCTGGGTGCGCCTCTAGCCGAGTCAGCAGCTTCACTTCGTCAGCTTCCTGATCCATTTTCTGCTGTGAGCTCATGATACGGTGATATTTCACCCAGATTGAGGTTTTGCTCGTATTGTTTGGGCCGATGGCAAGCGAATCCAGGCCGACATACTGAACGATTCGATCCTGAACCTTCGGATGGAGGGTTTCTGACTTGGGAATCGCTACAAACAACCTGGCATAGGTCCCCTGCAGCAAAAACATCACCTCACACGCAACGTGATCACACATTTTCGCATCGGCAATGATGATCAAATCTCGATGCCGGAACCCAAATTCGCGTTGCTGAAGCGAATTGTACGTTCCCACGATTACTCTGGAAGCGATCTCATCGTCCGTAAACGATTCCTGCATCCTGACCTGAAAAAAACCTGGAGAGTTACTAGCGATGCTCTCAGCCCCGAAATCGCTAGTGGTCAAGATGGCGATTCTTGCGTTGGGAAACGTTCCAGCCATTTCTTGCAACAGTTCAGGACGCTGCCTGTCAGGGTAGCGGATGACACCACAGTTCCTACAAGCTACAAACCGGCATAACTGTGACTCGCTCGCAGAAGCAAAGGTCTCGTCATTTTGGCCTCGCAGTGCATTTTCAACAATAACGGGTAAACCCCTGGCACGGAGCTCGGCTTCGGCTATCGAGACCAGCCCTGCACAAACAGGCGACGGCCGTAGGGGCAGGCCCATCTCCAAGAGATGGGCGTCGAAGGCACTAAGTATTTGTTGCTCATTCTCGCTTTTTTTCTCGCGAGCCTCTTTTAGCAAAGACGGGCGAATCGCTTGAAAACTCAAACTCCCTTCTTCCTTTCTTACGACATCTGCATATGTTGCCAGGTCGAATGGCAACGGTGGCGAGCATTGGAGCTCCAACCCTACGACGCTCAACTCGTATGGTTGTTTTGCCGACGATTGTTCCGGCATGGCAAGCCTGTGACTGATGGGAAAGGGGCTGAAATTACGAAGTCAACGATTGTAGCAACTCGCCCCGTAACCGTTTCTAGCCATTTGGAACCAGTCGATTGTTGACCGTTTGAAAAGCAAATCGTGAACCACTTTCGCCACAAAATGGATCGCAAATGCCTACACCATCTGGTTAAGTCCTTTTCTAAGCAGGGGTTGAACCATTCCCCTCCGATTCCACCTAAAACACTCTGGTCCGCCGCGAATGAGCTTTGGAGGACCTGTCGCTCGAGCGTGATAAAATCGTATGCATCAAAATCGAGCCCGATTTCAATACAGCCAACCGCTCTCTAACAATCGTAAGCCGGCAGCTATATGGAAACCCAAATCACTCTGTCCAATCAGCAGCTTGAGTCTTTGGCCTTACTGGTAGCTAGTCATCTATCCAGGACTTCGCCAGCCAAACCTGAAGAATGGCTAGTTACGAAGCAAGCCGCAGAACTGATGCAGGTCTCTGTCTCAAAGATGGAAGTGATGACACGTGAAAAACGAATACCCTCTCACAAGCTCGGCCGATCCCGTCGCTACAAGCGTTCCGAGCTGCTGGCAGTGTCGACCCTCACGGGTCAACCTCCATCGAGCAAGGAAAAGCCATCCGCTGACACTGGCGAAGTAGTACGACCAAAAGTCCCACTTGATCTGCCGGAGCTACATCCGATGTGGCGGCGGCCATTCGCACTGGCACTAGACACATTTCATGTGGCAGAAGGAAAATGGCATTGCCATTCCTACGGCAGCCTGGTGCCCGTGTTGGACGTTCCGAGCGACCCTGACGGCTCTCGATCTGTGACCATGGTGCACAAGTGGTTTCTTTCAAAGGGTGCCGCTGAGCCAACTTGTTTGGCTCCTAAGTCAGAATCCAGTCCGTCGGAGCCAGCCGACGGGAGCAATGCTAGGAGCGACTGATGGTCGTGGGAGTACGACTGAGCATAAACTTTCTACTGCCCACTATTGAGACCAGTCTCGCAAACTAGGTTTTACCTATCTATGCCGTGGCAAGTGTGGGAACAGATGACAACAAGTTGTTAAGCAAGACAGGAATCGGCAAATCGAAGTCAAAATCGATCGCTGGTGCTGCCTGGATACCACAGTACTGGGCTATTGCGGCTGTCTTGCTCTCTTCGCGACCAAACGCGATTGGCTGCGGAGACACTCGAGACAGAAGGTTGGTCAGTTTCGATTTGTTGGCTTTGGCCGCCGTCAGATCCCACGGATATATCGCCATCCGCATTGTTTCACCCAGAGTGCTCGCGTATTTTGCGGCAAGCTGGAGACCTAATACGAGATCCGTGCACAACAAGGTCGGTGCATTGCTGTATGGGTTTACGGTGCAAAGTGACTCCAGCAAGCACAGCCCGTGTCGGCTATTGTCAAACCACTGGGTAACCTGTTTCCAATTGCCGTTTTCATACCCTAGGTACATGAACCCGGTGTACCTGCCAGGGTAATCCTGCAGTGGCAGTACCACCGAATTTCTAAGATATTCGGGCATATACGGTCGTTTTGGCAACACAGCCGTGGTATGGCTGCCGGCCTCGGTAGACACAAACTGCGTTAGGTTCAGCTTTCTCTGCTGCAGAATACATTGGTCCATGAATGCCATGTCCCAATCTCGCTGCGGGGCAGCATAAATGTTTGCAGCAGTCGCTAATCCTGGCGCGGTATCTAGGTCGCCAGTGTGCTGTCCTAGTAGGCGGACAGCTTTTTCGCAGGCAGCCTGCAGTTTTCTTCGACGGCGAGAGCGATTGTTTTGCTCGTCGGACAAAAGTACTCGTTTGGTTAGGCCGTCTTTGGCGTAATCGATAACGCTACCTGAATTTCGGCAAGCTTCACAGAACAGCCAAGTCGAGTCGCCACGAATGGCTGGAAAGATCCGGACGGTGTTTGCAAACCGACATGTGCGACAATGGAGGCCGTCAATTAGCGCTATCGAATAGTCTATGCCTATTGCCGCAAGAGCTTTACGGACGCGGCTGTTAAAGTACGTTTTCTTTTGGGTCATGGTTGGACTCCTTCTTCGATCACACGAATCAGTGCGATTTGTGGGGAAGCAAAAATAAGCTTTGGTGGAAACTCTATAATCATGTCTGTGCTCGACATGTACCATCACATTATAGCGGAGAGCAGTTGGGCGTCGCGGTACTCGAGCACCGCTTGGTGCCTGAGTACCGGCAGTCGATCGACAAAGAGTGTCGGTTGGTCTGGCAGTAGTGCAAATGACCCTGGTGACTATTGATTGGATATTGGTGCTCCAATCAGCGAAGTGTTGCGGCATTGAGGCAAGCATCAACAATATTGACATGAGTGGTATCTGCCGGTTCGTCGGGTAAGATAGTCGGCATGCCTCAGCACACATCACCCGCAACCGTCCCTGAACCAATTTTGCTCACCATACAGCGGCAGATGGTGACCGTTGAAGGTAGGCTGCCCTTTGACATCTGTAAGACGGTGATCGCAACGACTCGGTCTGACGGACGAGTCCGTCATCGCTCTGTAAGGCAGTCCCTACTGCAAGTTGACACTCCGGACACGCCACCTCACGTTAGGCTGCCACTACTGCCTCTATTGGAGGCCGAGCTTAGGCGGAGAGGTGTTGCATACGAGGTAGTAGGGTCTATAGACGATCTAGCTCAGGAGGCTACAGCAGTGGTTGCAGCCGAGGCACCTTCTGCCAGCTTTCTTTTGCAACAGTCCCACGAATTCCTATGTAGTCACCAGGATGCCGCAATCGAAACTTCCAGTCCGGGGCAACTTTCGCAGTTGATTGGTAAGGTGGCCCGCCAGTTTCCAGCGGCGCGCATTGGGATATTGGCCGCCACGCCTGCGATGTGCTGGCGGCTAAAGAACACTATTCAACGACACTCAGGTGGATCGTGGGTTTTTGTTGCCTACGATACGATCCATGAAAATGTGATGAAAAAGTGGGACGGATTTCCGCGAATAGTGATCGGTACACCGCATTCCCTGCCAAATAACAGTGGGTTTGCGGGTAGCTGGACCTTTGACGCGATTTTCGTGGCTGATGAGCGATTGTTGCGGCGCGAGGTCCTTCTCAATTACCTGCAACGCGCTCGGCAGGGCACTCGAGTATTCGTCTGTCTCGGAAAGCACATTTTGTGCGATCCTAAGTGGCAGGCTGAGCTTTACGAGTATGCTGGGTTTGCTCGCGGTATTTTGGCTGACAACGGGTCAATACTCCCGCCGCCACGGATTGAATACGCCAATTTGAACTGGAATGTAGGGGGAGAATTAAGTCTTACTACCGAAGTGGACTATGTAGATGCATTGGATTCCGAAAATCGGCGATTGAGAGCAATCGGGGCGATCTTGAATCGACAACGGTTTCGAGATGCTAATACCCGCATCGCACTGGTGTTCGCCCGGAAGCGGTCCGTTGATTCGTTTTGCCGGCTATTCCCTGAATATCGCTCGATTGAGAGCCTCTGCGGCAGCGGTCAGACCAGCAATCGGGTTGTACTCACATCGAACCAACTGCCGGATATCGACGTCCAGGGTAACACCACCGTTGTGTGGGCAGGCTCGAGAGGGGCGACGATCGATCTTTATCGATACTTGATTAAGAGAGCTATACCTGATGCAGCGATTCGGGTTGTAGACCTGCAGGACCACCCGCATGTCCAAGTCGGAAGACACCCAGATTTTGTACAAACGGTTGCGAAATGGAATATCGACCGAGAACGCGAGTACCGGGAATCTGGGTATCTACCAATTGGTGGTGGTGATGCCACCCAGCAGACGATGGAGCGGGCAAGCAGACTCCTTGTAAGCAACATTCAACCAGGAGAGCAAAATGTCTAGATATCGTTTTCAAGATGCATATCGGATGAGCCAGGGTTCGTCGGGCATGCGTGACGCTCGGCCTGGGCGGTCGCCTCGTTCGCAAAGTGGTCAGAGTGGTACTCAGGATCAGCCAAAACCAATCCCAGAAATCAAAGTACGGGATTTGTTTGATACCGATCAGACAGTGAGCTGGTATGACGGACGGAAAAACCGGATCGGGAATGCTGCCGGCGTAGATGGTATCCAGCTCCGCCATCTCAAACGTGCGGATGTGGCGAGGCTCTGTAGAGATGTCGTATGTGAAATCCACAGTGGAGAGTTTTTGCCGAATCCGCTGCGTCCGGTAGATATTCTGCGGCTGGACGGGCGAATAAGAACACTGAAGCTATCAACAATAGCCGAACGAATCGTATATGGTGCGGCGGCAAGCTACCTGACTGACGTAGTGGCTCCGCACATTGGCCCAAACTTCCACGGGTCGATGCCGAATCGCGGAGTGCACACATTGTTGGCCGAAATAGTGAGGTTTGTAGCCAGTACACCGCAGGATGCCCCAATTTTTGTACGTGAAATGGATATCGTCCGGGCTTTCGACAACGTTCGTTTGTCAGCAGTAACTGAGGTACTAAGCCAAATGGGCTTTCAGGACGAAGTTGTCGAAATGCTCCAACGGATTCTGACACCATCAGACGCTGCAGGAGAAATAATTGGGCTCCCCCAAGGAAATCCGTTTTCGCCGATTCTATTTGCGGTAACATTGGATTCGTGCTTTCAGCAGACCGCCAATCTGCCCGAAAGTGCGGGAGTCCTGACCCCGCTAGTGTATGTAGACAATGTCGTCTACGTCACAACACAGGAACGGTTGCTAAGTGATTCAATCCAGTTTCACCAAAGCGCAATCAACTTAAAAGGCCTAGATTACGGCCGAGGCGAACCCAGCAAACCCGCTGGGAATCTCCGTACCGGAGAGACCAGCGTATTGCTGGGCAACGCCCTAGCCGTAATCGGGACTAGACCAAGGTTTGAAATAGAGCCCCGTAGAGTCCTAAAAGTCCAAGAGTTGATTAGGAGCCTAGCAGTCCACCCAAACCCATTGGGTAGCACTCTAGAGTTCCTTAATGCGTACGTAAGCTCGAAAGGTCACATATACGCAACCGCTGGACGAGAGTACTGCAACCAAACCCTTAGCAATATCTGCGGTGGACCGGATATCGAGGAGATCGCGAAAGCGAAAATCCTCGACAAATGGCGAACCGCAGGGGGCAATCAAACTAACACATGGGAGACCCGGCACATTTGGTCGACTACTCTCAACGAGCGGTCATCGCCAAATGGGTCAGAGGACGATCTCTTCATCCCATGGGAGGCTTGGTAACGGGGTAGGGCCACAAGCGGGAAACAGTCCTACCGGTGTCAGCACGGCACGGCCTATACCCGGTTCACCCCTGTATATGCTATTGGCTGTCTGACCATCCGGTCTGACACCGCTCATTATGAGCAAATTCGAGGCTTTTAAGCCTTTTGGCGGCGGCCAGCGTACTTATGCGTTGGCCGCCGATTTTTTTGCCTTGGCAGCATTGCAGTTGGTTTCTGGTTGCATTTGGACTTTTTCGTAGCGTCACCAGCTGCGGTCACGGCAGGAAAGAAAGGGGTAGAGTCGCCGGATATTTTGCGCCGACTACTTCGGCAGCAACGGTATAGCCGCCTTGTAGAAGTCCTCATCTAGGGCGTTAGCCCAAAGCCTTGCGGCTTTCTTGGCTCCGGATTGTCCCTGAACCCGAAGATTGACGAAGTTAGTGAACCCGAACCTTGACGATTCTGGTTCAAAATACGTCTTAACATTTGCGATTTGCTAGCTTATTTGATGAGCGCAGCGAATCAAATAAGCTAGCAAATCGCGCGCGGCCTACTGGGGGGCCTTGGCCGCTGATGCCGGAGCTCCCAAACTCGCTTCCATATCCTTTAATCGGTAGCTGCGGCCCTGGATATTGAGCACAGTTGCACTATGCAGCAATCTATCCAAGATCGCTCCCGCCAACACCTCGTCCCCCGCAAGCAACTCTGGCCATGATGTGATCCCCTTGTTCGTCGTGAGCGCGATCGAGCCCTTCTGGTATCGATAGTTCACTACGCGAAAGAACAAGTTCGCTTCTTCGCGACTCATCGTCTGATAGCCGAACTCATCTAAGATCATCAGATTCGAGGCCATGTACTTGCGATGCTTCAACTGCGATGGGTGGAGGTCGCCATCTCGCTTGAGCTGATGCATTAGTTCATCGACACGATAGAAGCTGACACTGAAGCCATTCTCGATAGCTCGCGTACCAAGTGCAACACATAAATGCGTTTTCCCAACTCCAGGAGGTCCTTGCAACAACAGGCACTGGCAATCTCGTATCCATTGACAGGTTGATAGAGTTTCAATCTGGTTACGTGACACCGAGGGTTGATATGCGAAATCAAAGTTGCTGATCGTTGGACCACTTGGCAGGTGCGAGATCCGAATCGCTTGAGTGACTCTGCGTTCTTCCTGCCGCTCCAGCTCTAACCGAAGTAGTTCGTCGAGGAATTGAGCCGAGTTCCAGACCTCCTTCACGCTGCGACTTACTAATTCTATCAGATGGTCAGCGGCAAACATCAATCGCAATGCTCGAAGTCGTTCAGCCAGTGCGCCGATGTCTTGAGTCGCTGGTGGGTGGGGCAAGATGCCCGCTTGAAACAATTTTCGGGTTGCATAGATCTTCATTGTCTTTCCGTCCTTGGATAAAAAGTAATTCAGTTACGAAAGTCAAACACACGCATCACGCATTGGCTGCCGATTTCCGCTCGGCAATCGCTGCGTAGAAGTCGATAGAACGCATCGCAACTCCTTGCGTTGCAAGTTGGTCAATATGGCGGGCTAGTTGCCCAAGAGGCAATGGTCTTGGTGTGGTGTCTGCGGAGTCGCTCTCTCCCATCGGAGGCTCATAGCAGTCCTGATCCACTAGTAGCAATTTCTTTGTATTCCTTGGGAATTGCTTTACTATTGCCCCGCTGGCGGGATCAACGATTTGGATGAATCCACTGCAACCGCGAACCTCAACCGTCTTATACGCGAAGCGATACGGAACTGCATAGGTTCTGCCTTCGAATCGAATCGTACAGTCTTTGTAGACAGGAGCCTGCTTGATCAAATCAAAAGGTTCCGGCATGGTCGACGGAAGTGCTCGAAGAAGCTCGCGTTCTTTGATCCATGTCGCATGAACGCTCTCACCCGTAACAGGGCACTTGCGAACCACCGAGTCGCGTTGGAGAGTCTCGTCGGTGTAACGCTGAAGGGTTTCGATAGAGTCAAAGATACGCGCAAAGTCGAGACGTTTGAATGCGCCCACGCGTCGTTCGACTTTGCCTTTCTGTTGTGGTTGCCGAGCTTCATGGGGATCGATATGAAAACCCATCGTTCTAGCGTAGGCCGCGTAGCTGGTGTTGATTTCGCCCCACACTCCGCTACCTTTGGCAACACCTGTCTTTAGGTTATCGATGCGATTGACGGCAGCGATTCCACCGAGTCGCTTGAAGGCCTCATTGTGACAACGATGCCATGCAAGCTGGGCCATCGATTGGCTCCAAATGACCGCTGTCTTGCGTGAGTGACTGAGCGTCATGATGAAGCCATAGAGCTTGACGAGGCATACACCCTCGGCCGTCTTCAATCGAACAGACGTTTCAAGCCAATCGCTTTGAGACTGAGCAGCAGGGGGTGTTTCGATGCGACGAAAGGGACGTTTCGCTGTTATCGGAAATCGCTCTCTTACAAATTTTTGAATCGATTTATAGGAGCCTGAATAGGCGTACTGGTCGACTAAATGGCTCCACAGTTGGTGAATGCTTGGCGAACGACCTTGAGGAAGCGAATCCAGTTGATCTTTCCACCAATGGTCGACCACTTCAACGAGCTGCAATTGCTCGATAAGCGAGTGCTTAGCCCGCCCATCTTGGGCCTGCTGAGCTTGCCGTCTGAGATGATACCGAACAGTACTTTCGGAGATTCCCAATCGGATCGCAATGGCCTGATTGGTCTCTCCTTTTAGACGAAGAATTTGAATAGTCACGATCTCTTCCTTGAGTAGTTTCACAGCATCATCCTCATGCCAATTTGAAAAGCATGCATCAGAGTGGCTGTGGCAGTCCCTGGGAATCCATTTACCCAGATTGCCTAAATTACCATTCGAGAATCGTCAATCTTCGGGTTTACTAACTCGTCAAAGCTCAAGTTCTGTGACAAGGCTCGACACTGAAAGATTCGCCGGAGAAAGCTCGAATCCGCGAGATCGAGGCCGAAGAATGGGATCATCGGCGGCGAGTTGGTGAATGGCTCGCAAAGCTCGATGCCAAGCCGCGTCCGCTGAGAGAAAAAGTCTTTTGGACGATCGGACGTACGCTCGGCGCGACTTGTTTTCTGTCAGGCTGGTTTATGCCGATGTATTTTGCCGGGCGGCTTGAGAGCCAAAACTCTGTCGAGTACGAAGACGCTGCGGCCTTTGCAAAAGATCTCGGTATGGACGACTGTGCCCGCGACCTCCTGGACATGGTCCGGGTCGAGGTTGAACACGAGGTCTTCTTTCACAATGTCGTCGCCGGCCATCGCTTGCTGCCCATAATGAAACGCGTTTTTGG
>JANPNA010000218.1:0-4332 GCA_031427235.1 Pirellula sp. | reverse complement strand
CTGCCCGGGTCACGCTGACTTTATCAAGAACATGATCACCGGTGCCGCACAGATGGACGGCGCGATTTTGGTCGTTAGCGCTGCTGACGGACCGATGCCACAAACCAAGGAACACGTCTTGCTCGCTCGCCAAGTTGGCGTCCCTGCAGTGCTCGTATTCCTCAACAAGTGCGACTTAGTCGATGACGAAGAGTTGCTCGAATTGGTTGAGCTTGAAATTCGCGAACTCCTCACCAAGTACGGCTTTCCTGGCGAAGAAACTCCAATCGTTCGAGGCAACGCAAAGCTAGCTTACGATAAGCCTTCGGATCCTGCAGCTAGCAAGTGCATTACCGACTTGATCGCGGCCATCGATGCCTTCATTCCACAACCCGCTCGCGAAGAAGACAAGCCGTTCTTAATGGCGGTCGAAGACGTCTTCTCGATCGAAGGTCGCGGAACCGTAGCAACCGGTCGTATCGAACGCGGAATGATCAAGGTCGGCGAAGAAGTCGAAATCATCGGTTTGATGGACGAAAAGAAGAAGACAACCGTAACCGGTGTCGAACAGTTCCGTAAAGAAATGAAAGAAGGCCGAGCTGGTGACAACGTTGGCTGCCTCCTTCGCGGTGTTCGTCGTGAAGACATCGAGCGCGGTCAAGTATTGGCCAAGCCAAACTCGATCACTCCACACAAGAAATTCGAAGCGGAAGTTTATTGCTTGAGCAAAGACGAAGGGGGACGCCATACTCCTTTCTTCTCGGGTTATCGTCCTCAGTTCTACTTCCGAACAACCGACGTGACCGGCACCGCTAACTTGGTTGATGCAGAAATGTGCATGCCTGGCGACAACGACAAGCTGACCGTCGAGTTACAAAAGACCGTTGCCATTGATGCTGGGGTTCGCTTTGCTATCCGCGAAGGTGGCAAGACGGTTGGATCCGGCGTTGTGACCAAGATTGTCGAGTAGGAAGCCAACGGGTGCCTTTGCGAATTGCAAGGGTACGGTTTGTTAGGAGCGTAGCTCAATTGGCAGAGCACCGGTTTCCAAAACCGGGGGTTGCGGGTTCGATTCCCTCCGCTCCTGTTGAGTAATTTTTGTTTTCACCACCCACAGAAAAAGCATGGCAACTGTATCCGAAGATTCAGCATCTCGCCGCTCACTTATCAGTGAGCTGTTTGCCGGATCGCTTTACAAGGCTCGACAGGGACGAATCGTTCGCCAGGTCACCTGTTTGGCGCTCTGGCTAACGATGTGGCTGGGCGGCTGGCAATTGTTCGAGACGTTGGGGTCCTATAGCTATAGCGACTGGTCCCCCTCGACGAAACAATTGCTCCTGCAGGGACGCTATGTTTTCCCTGTTTTGCTGGTGGCGTTAGGCATGTGGTTCGCCTTTCGCTTGGTAAATTGGCCTAAATTCGCTGATTTTTTGATCAGCGTTGAGGCCGAAATGACAAAGGTTTCATGGCCGACCAAAACAGAGCTTTACAGAGCTTCGATGGTCGTTATATTCACGATGGCTTTTTTGGCATTGTTGTTGTTTGCTTACGATTTAGTCTGGCAAGCGATTTTCGATGGCATTGGAGTTAGTTAATTTTTTTGGCTGGGTTGTCAGCGAATGGCTGGCCTCCCCAACAAGCCAGGAGAATGGCCTGCAGACGACTTCTGCTGTGCGTAAGCATGGTGATTCCCCGTCTGGTTTGGTTGTTCGTTAAGACTGGCGCTAGGTTTTCGAGTGAACATTTCCACACAATCAGATTCTGAATCCGCTGACGCTGGCGATATGCGTTGGTACATATTGAAGGTTCAGTTCAACCGCGAAGATACCATTCGCACTGCTTTGGAAAAGCGAATCCGCTTGTCCAATCTGGGGTCCATGTTTGGCGAAATTCTCGTCCCGACAGAAGACGTGGTGGAATTTACACGAGCCGGTAAGCGCCGTGTCGTAAAACGCAAACTCTACCCAGGTTACTTGGTGATCAAAATGATCATCAATGATGACACTTGGTTCCTGGTCCGTGAGACCAGTGGAGTAGGTGACTTTACCGGTTCAGGTGGCAAGCCCACACCGATGACAGACTCAGATGTTGAGCGAATCATCAAAATGGCTTATCCCGACGCTGATGACGAACAAGTACCCAAGACCACGATTCCATTCCGATCTGGCGATCAAGTGCGAGTGAAGGAAGGCAACTTCCAGAGTCTCGAGGGCGAGGTCGACAGAATCGACGAAGCCAATGGGCGTGTGACCGTGATCATTAGCATCTTCGGTCGCAGTACTCCAGTTGAATTGGACCACTGGCAAATCGAGTCTCTTTAAAACGACGTTTCAAACTCCCAATCGATTCGGTTCGGAGTTTGACGAGTGGTGTAGAGAGCAACAATTATAGTAATCGGGTTTTAATAGAGTATTGAAACTCAACATTCAGTATCGGTGACAGAAGCGGACACAAGGTTCACTATCAATGGCCAAGCAAGTCGTAGGACAAGCAAAATTTCAAGTACCTGGAGGCAAGGCGACGCCTGCTCCTCCAGTTGGTACTTCATTAGGTAAATTCGGTATCAATTTGGGACAGTTTGTCTCCCAATTCAACGAAAGGACGCGGGAGTTCAATGGCACTCCAATCCCTGTCGTTGTAACCGTCTATTCCGACCGCAGTTTCGAGTTCGTAACCAAGAGCCCGCCTGCATCGGCTTTGCTTAAGATTGCTGCTGGCGTTGCGAGCGGTTCGAGTGAGCCCCACAAAACAAAAGTTGGCAAGGTGACCGCCGCTCAAGTGGAAGACATCTGTAAAAAGAAGATGGCTGACTTGAACGCTCGCGATCTCGAACATGCTCGTCGCATGATCGAGGGCACCGCCCGCAGTATGGGTATCGAGGTCATAGGTTAATCGAGGGGAGCAAGCGTTACGATGGTAAAGCCAACGAAAGCAATGAAAGCCATGCTCGCCAAAGCACCGGGTATTGTCCCGATGCCACTGCAGCAAGCGGTCGAATTACTAAAGCAATTCTCTGGTCGCAAATTTGACCAGACCGTTGAAATTCACATGAAACTTGGGATCGATCCTTCACAAGCCGATCAGCTTGTTCGAGGTTCGGTTGTTTTGCCACACGGAATCGGCAAGATCCAACGCGTCATCGTCTTCGCTAAAGGAGACTACGCCAAGATCGCCGAAGAGGCCGGTGCAGACTTTGTAGGTGCAGAAGACTTGTCCAAGAAAATCAAGGACGGATTTTTGGACTTCGACGTCTGTATTGCAACGCCAGACATGATGGGTATGGTCGGTCCGCTCGGCAAGGTTCTCGGCCCTCGCGGGTTGATGCCTTCGCCTCGTGCTGGGACGGTCACCACCGACGTGGCTCGCGTGGTCAAAGAATACAAAGCCGGTAAGGTCGAGTTCCGAAACGACAAGGGGGCAAACATCCATGCCGTCGTCGGCAAGATGAGCTTCGACGCAACCAAGTTGATCGAAAACACGTCTTCGTTTATCTCGTATGTGCAGTCCCTCAAACCGAATACGGTCAAGGGTTTGTACATCAGATCGATCGCCATTTGTGCGACGATGTCCCCCAGCATCCGCGTTACTGCGTAAGGAAAGGTTTCCATGAGCAAGCTAGTCAAGAAGCTCGTTTCGCGCGATATCGCGAGTCGTTTGGACGGGGTCAATGACGCCATCGTTGCCAACATTGTTGGAATGACTGGCGAACAGAATTACAACATCCGAAAGGCCTTCCGGGAAACTGGGATTAAGGTCATGGTCGTGAAAAGAACCTTGGCAGCGCGAGCTACTGAGGGGACTTTATTGCGTCCGGCTTTCGGTGAACAGCCAGGGAGCATGGCTGTGATTTGGGGTTGTGAGGATTTCGTATCCTTGGTGCGTTTAGTGACCAAGATGGCGGATTCTGGCAAGTTCCCGAAGCTAGAAATCAAGGGTGGGGTCATGGACGGTGATGCCATCACTGCCGACCAAGTTAAAAAGGTTAGCAAGTGGCCAAGTCGGTCCGAACAGATCTCACTATTGGTTGGTCAAATTCTCTCGCCGGGTTCAAACCTTGCGGGACAACTGGTTGGTCCAGCTCGCAAGATTGCTGGCCAAATCAAGAAGTTGATTGAGAACCAAGAAGAGGAAGCGGCACCAGCGGCTGCGGAATCCACAGAGTCAGGTGCCGCCGAATAATCGGTGCCAAATTTACGTGTCGAACAGCCGGTTTAAAAAACTTTCTCGCCGGTCGTTTTTAGTTGTTTGTTTTTTCCCAACAAGAGGATAGGTAAGATTATGTCCGAGTCAGCAACCGCTTTCGCGGAAGAAATCAAGACCTTGGGCGAGAAGATCGTCGGCCTGACGCTCAAG
>JANPNA010000217.1:0-2117 GCA_031427235.1 Pirellula sp. | reverse complement strand
TTCGTCCCAAAACTTTGAGTGACGTGAACTGTCCCGCCAGTGGTGTCGAACGATTCGGACGATTGATTGCGAATTTTGTAATTCACATTTGCCAGCCAAACTCCGCCACCCTGTGGATCGAGTGTGTAGCTGTCCGCATCCAGGCCGTCGAACAAAGCTGGTGCCGTATCCTCAAGCTTTGCCCCAATTCTCAATTCATCGTCACTGCGCCACAGGTTGAAGATGAGCGTTGCCGTTGGATCCCGGCTCACATTCAGCGGGCGAGAGTCGAAACGCTCAATACAAAAAATCTCGTCGTCTCCTGGCCCCGACAGTACAGGCCAGAGTGGTGACTCACCAGGAATCGTCATATGAATCGTGCTCCTGCGTTCTGTTTCATCCACTGAAGCATGGCGGCGGTATTCTTTGCCGTCTCAGCAGATGACTTGTCGAGGGAGTCGGATTGCAGGCCGCGGGCACCAAAGGCGCTAAATGTCCCCTTCGATTCGATGCGTGTTTTAGCTTCTGTGAGGCTCTTTTCTGGACTGTACTTGTCGGTGAGAAGGCTTTCAGGATCGAAACCGAACTTGTTCTTACGTGTTTTGAAGTCTGGCTTGAATTCCTGGACTGCTTTCACAGAGGATTCGTAGTTCTGTTTGGCGGTATCGAACTCAGCGTTCGCCTGGCCCATTAGGCTGCCTGTCTCCTTGGCTCGATCGGTTTGACGCTGTTGGCGGTCTGTTTCCAGGGTGCCGATCATGGTTGCACGCTCCACTTGGATCTGTGACTGACGGGCTCGTCGTTGTTTCTCTCGATCAACGATGGCGGACTCGCCACTAGCAAAGGCATTTCCATTGCCATCGGCTGTTCTTTGATCGATGGCATTGGTTTCGGCCGTAACGTTGATATCCTTGTCGAACATGGCTTTGAGCCGGATCCAAGCCTTTTGAATAAAGCCGATAGATGAATTCCAAGCGATCGTTAATCCGGTGGTAAAGACGGTCCAGGCCTGGCCTAAAAATGAAATCGTGTCGGTGAAAGTCGACTCGATACTTGTCCAGGCGACGACGAAGACATCAGCCAAGCCCGTCGTCCACATATCCCACGAGAACTTCCATCCCTCAATGAAGGCGAGGTAGTAGCAGTAGATACCGTTGAATCCGCCACGGAATGCACGTGTGAGACCGGCCATAGCGACCTGGCCAGCTCCTTCTAAGTTTCCGTCGGCGAGCGCTTTGCCGATTGCGCCGAAATACTGAGTTGCCCCGTCATACATCCATGCGAAGCCAGCAACTATTTTACTGACCCAACTTGCGATGTGCACTCCAACTGGTCCAAGCGACGCGCCAATGAAGGACATCGACCCCGCCCACACGTTGGCAATCGTTGTCGCCACATCGGTCCAAGTTATTCCAAACGCATACATCGCGGCCGTAAGTCCACCGATTGCAGCCGCGACCGCCAAAGCTGGAATGGCAACTGCAGCCAGCACACCAACGACTGCTATAATCGCGGTCTTCACAGCGATGAAAGCAGCAACCAGCGCTGGCCCAACCGCAATCGCCGCAATCTTGAATGCCAAACCGAGTCCGATGGCAGATGCCCCAAATGATCCAAGAGCAGCCACAATGGGTGCCACCAAAGCAATGATTCCGCGATTCTTATCGAGCCACTTTGTAACGGCAGCGGAAACGCCAATGATTATGTTGGTGATGCGATTGAGCATGGGAGCCAGCGCCGCACCAATTTTGTTGTAAACTGCAGAAAGCGACATCCGCAGTTTATCGAGCGTGTCGCCGAACACAGCTGCCGACGCCGCATCCTTCGAGGACATAATCAAACCAAGATCGCGAGCTTCTTTGGCCAAATCTCTCAATCCATCCTTTCCCTCCATAAGCATGGGCAGTAGCTCAAGACCGCTTTTGCTAAATACGGAAACGGCAGCGTTGGCCCGCAATGCCGGATCCTTGAGTTTAGAAATTGCTCCTGCAAAGGCCTCAAATTGCTTGTCGGGAGACATGCGTGCGAGGCTTCGCAGATTGAGACCCAGCGATTTGATGGTATCGACAGCCTCGTCATTTCCCTTAGAAGCCTTCACAATAAGAAGTTGCATCTTGGAAAACCCCTTGCCAAGGGTT
>JANPNA010000216.1:0-3271 GCA_031427235.1 Pirellula sp. | reverse complement strand
ATCTTAAGGCGGGCCGATTTAAATCGTAGCGGAAGCTGTCAAAGCTTTCGTGAATGCTGGACGCCAACGAAATGCTTGACGCATTCCGCTACTATGGAACGCTAGCGAAAGTGTTTCGCGGCCCAGCTTAAGATCGACGCCAATAAACAACTGATACTAAAGATGTCTTAGGCAGACATTTAGCATCTCCTGCCGCCCTTGCCGCTCTTACCTGAGCCGCCCTTACCGCTCTTGCCCGAACCGCCCTTGCCGCTCTTACCCGAACCGCCCTTACCGCTCTTGCCTGAGCCGCCCTTGCCGGATCCCGAACCGCCCCGACCGCTCTTACCTGAGCCGCCCTTGCCTGAGCCCGAACCGCCCTTGCCTGAGCCGCAGCCGCAGCCGTAGCCACCCATGGCGCTAGGCACAATTCGCTCTTCCAAACGAGTCAGACTAAATCGAGAAACCTGTGGTTTTTTGCTGTCCATCGAACTACCTCAATTGGTGGTGATACAAAGATTCAGACGCACAATACATCTAACCTGCGTGAATCTACATAGGTAAGTTTGAATGTCAATAAAATTTGTTGAATTCGAGAATATTCAGTTATTTTTTTAATAAAGAATGGTTTTAATGTTGCATTCGTTCCGGTTTTATGGTGTTCAAGAACCCATTATTCGCAGTTGCCAATGGGCGTTCCTATTCGCCTGGAAATTTGGGAATCCTAAGCATATTGAAACAGTGAAATTGGATTTACCAAAGAAGATCAGACCTTTGTGACGATTAAGCAGGAGATACAATTTGCTGCGTCGAGAAGTTTTGACTCAAGCCATCGACCATCGACTACCGGGAACCTGGTGAATGAATTCGGTAAGCCATTGGATTACGTTCTTCATCTTATCCTTAGGCGTCTCCTGGGTTGCCTGCGGGCAATCGAGGATTTTTGGATTGAATGAACAGCCGGGTGAGTCCGAGCTTCGACAAAGCTCTCAGACCCCACTCAACGCATTGGATGTGAAAAAACGAGCATCGCGAGGTCGAATTACAGGCTTCCACCCTATCCCCGAGACGACTGAAGCAAACCGCTCAATCGGCTTGCGAAAAAAATCTAATGGGTCGACGATAAAGGATTCCATTCGCCCGCCGCAAGATCCGGGCAATCTAGACCTACCCAGACCCCGTGCTCAATTCATTGGCTTCCGTACACTTCAAGAAGGGGTTGAAGCCAAAGGAGCTTTCAAATCTGAGCGCTCAACGACAGACGACACTCCTGAAAAAAGGCCTTCCGACGCAGCGAGCACCACGACTCCAAACAAGGAACGCAAATCTGACCCGGTGATCGCGGCCAGCAAAGAGTGGATGATCAACGGAAGCCAAAGTAGGTTCTTGCCACTTCTGGAAGCGATTCACAAGTCCTTTGTAAGCAAACGAGTCATTCACTCGTTAGGTGCCGATGTGTCTGTAGAGTCCGTCACCTTGCTGGATCCTGAGATTACCGCAATGCAGATTCCCTTTGCTCAATCTCGCTTCGATCCCATACTGAGCTCTCAAGCTGCGACGAATCATATCGATCGTCCCCCCTCTTCTTTTTTTAGCGGTGGTATTCCCATTGCAAACCAACGGGATGAAATCGAATTCAATACTCGGCTGACCAAGGAGTGGGCGACCGGCACCACCACCAGTCTTGGATACGAACCGTCTTTAGCGTATCTGTTTTTTCCAACAGGTAATTCCGGCGGCTTCAATCCGATCAATTCGTCGGATCTGGTCATGCAAGCAACGCAACCCTTGCTTCGAGGTGCAGGTCGCCCGACGAACTTGGCGACCATTCGGATCGCGGAAAACCGATTGGAGCAAAGCCGCTTTGAAGTCGAATCGAAACTTCAACAGCAGCTCCGCAGTATTGAACAAGCGTACTGGCTGCTTCACGCGAATCACGTTCGCCGCAAAGCCATCGCGGACGCGATCGCACTTTCGAACGAGATTGTGGAAGTCGAACGGAATCGGTTCGAGGCAGGAAGGGTGATCTATACCGATGTTGCACGAGCTCGATTCAAATTGGAGGATCTCTTTCAGCAGAAGTTGAATGCGGAAAAAGAGATCCAACGCATCAGTCTTCAAATCGGTCAACTAACCGGCATGGAGATTGAACCAACAACCATGCTTGAGCCTTCCGATGTTCCAGAGCGGCGGAAGCCAGAATATGACTTGAACGCCGTCACCGCCGTCGCCCTACAACGCAATCCAAGCCTGCTCCGCCAGCGGTATGAAATTGCCGTGAGGCAGAATCAGGTCCAAGTGGCTCGCAATCAACTGCAACCGCAATTGGATTTGCGGTCCAGCGTTCGGTCAAGCGGACTGGATAACGACTTGGGGAGTTCGCTTCGCGACATGTCAAAATTTGAATTCGTTGATGTGAGCGTAGGGCTGGTTTACGCTCGGCAGGTGGGCAACCGAGCGGCCAAATCGAAATATCGCCAAACCGAACTCGAAGCCGTTCGCGTGCGAGAATTATTGGACGCCTTTGAGCGTCAGGTTGGTTTCAACATCGCAGAATCCTTAAACACATTGCAGCTTTCCTTCGCGACTTTCGAAAGTTCGTTGCGCCAGTTGGCGGAATCGCAACAATGGGTCAAATTGGCCAAGCTTCGTTACGAAAGTCCCCCGGCAGAGTCTGGTTCCGAGGCATTGTTGGTGTCGTTATTGGACTATCAATCCGCGATCCAATCGCAAGTGGACGCGCTCTTGAATGCCGCCTTAGCTTTGGCGGATTACAACACCAGACTCGCTTCGGTCGAAGAACAACGAGGCACGCTGCTGGATCGCTGGGGCATTGCCGTTTCCGAAAGCAACTCGACGAATTCAGTGCCAGCCTCGGCATCGCCCTGAAACGGACACACTCCAACACTCCAACACTCCCCAATCTTAGCCAGCCCGCCGGGGCTTCCCGCCAACTCATCGGAATCATGAATGACTTCCACCCTGTCTCCTTGTTGGAAACCAAGGTTTGCGTCCGGTCCGGTGCTCGCGACAATAAGATTAGGCAAATCTTTGCCATCCGTGATTCGAGCGACAACAGACCCATTCTCTCGCGACCGTTTAAACGTGGCGGTTCCCATTGCCCCAGGTACATGAATCTCGACTCGGTAAAGTTGATTTTTCAAACCGCGGTATCCAGCACTTGCAGGAACGGTGCAAGGTTCGGAGTCCGCCGTCGCCTTAGTCGTTCTCGCTGCCATCTCTGGTAGCGCTAATCGCGTCTCCTTGTCAAAATCCTTAGCCGCAAGATGAC
>JANPNA010000215.1:0-3284 GCA_031427235.1 Pirellula sp. | reverse complement strand
ATCTTAAGGCGGGCCGATTTAAATCGTAGCGGAAGCTGTCAAAGCTTTCGTGAATGCTGGACGCCAACGAAATGCTTGACGCATTCCGCTACTATGGAACGCTAGCGAAAGTGTTTCGCGGCCCAGCTTAAGATCGACGCCTAGAAAGACTCAAACACCCGAATCCGTTCGGGTGTTTTTTGATTTGCGGCAAAAAATTTCTTGATTCGGCTCGCAATTGAGAAATGGTAACCGATACAATGCTTCAGGTTGAATATTGTTCTACTTCGCCTGTTATTGAGTTCAAGGTGGCAGCCATGAATCATCCTATCCGATCGTTTCTAGTTCCCGTTCAAAGACGACAACGGATCAGCCGAGGGTTGCATTGGGCGGTACTGTCGACTGCAGCTTCTGCGGTCTCCGGGATCATTTGGCTTTTGGTTCATTGGTTTCAACCGGACTTTTCGACCTCGTTGATGATTCCTTCGATGGCGATCATCGCATTGGTCCCGAGTGTTTTGGCGTTTGCATGGCCCGTTAAGCTGCATACAGCCGCGCGATTGATTGACGTCAATTGCAAGCTCAAAGATCGAGCGATTACCGCATTGCAGTTCGCTGGCCTTCCGCATCGGACCGATATTCAGGAGTTGCAATTGGCGGATGCGCAACTGCACCTTTCCAAAGTAGATCCCAGCAAAGCCAGACCCATTGCTGCACCTAGGCATTCTCTGGGGGCGGCGATGACATGTGCAGGCTTCGTGGCTTGTTGCTTATTGCCGCAGGTGGATTCACTTTCGACTGGCCCAAGTGAGCCCTTGCAGGTCGTGAGTGAACAAGCATCGATCCTGGAAGAGACCATGCTGGAAGAGTTGGAAACTCTGATGAAGGAACAAAAGTCACCTGAGCTCGACGAGTTGGTCGAGGAGCTAAAGGAGATGCTTGAGGAGATGAAGGCACCCGATGTGGATCAGCGAGACGCGCTTTCGAAAATGTCGGAAATGCAATTTGCTATCGCGGAGGCAGTAAAGCAGTTGGATATAGCTCAGATCGATGCTCAGTTGCAACAGCTTGCCGAAGCCATGAAGGCTTCGGACGCGATGAAGGCGGCGGCACAGTCGATGGAAGAAGGGAAATACGACAAGGCTGCAGCCGACTTAGAAAAGATTGATACTTCGACCATGACTCGCAAAGAGCGAGATGCAGTCGTAGCCAACATGAAAAAGCTGAGCCAAAACCTTGGAAAAGGAAAGAAGGGGGAGCTCAGTGACGCGATTAAGGAAATGACAGAAGGGCTGGAAAAGTCCGATGAATCCCAATGCAAAGACGGTCAGTGCAAAGCGGCAGGCGTTTGCAAAAAGCAAGGCATGAAAAAGAAGATTGGAGAATGTTTGAATTGCCAACTGAATCGATTGTCGGAGTGCAAGGGATGTTGCCAAGGCGAATGCAACAAAAACGGGGGCAATAACGTCGCGAAGTCGGACTCTCCAAAAAACACGTGGGGAAGAGGTGCTTCGAACAGTCCAACGGGGGATGAAAAGACTTCTTTGGATAGCCAACGCAAACAGGAGAACATCACTGGAATGGCAGGGGACGGACCTAGTGAGCGCGAGGTCACCAGTATGCCCGAAGCCGAGCAGGATGCGACGCGGGCTTACTCACAGAAGTACGTCGAGTTTCGCAAGAAGATGGAGGAGGTCATCGACTCGGAACCGTTACCTCTCGGCCACCGTGAAACGGTCCGACGCTACTTTGAATCGATTCGTCCAACCAACGAACAGTCGAGTGCAATCGAACAAAAATTGTCGACAGAGTAAGAACATCCCAACCCGATGCGTAAGCGAGGGACAATTCCGCAGGTCCCTCACTTACGTATCGGGTTATGATTGGTAGTTTTCGCATCGCCGCTCGCCAAATAGGGCGTCACGCTAGCTGACGCCCTCCGCTCCCGATGAAGAGTGTCCTGCAGGCGCACCTGTCTTGTCGTGCTCGTACTTGGCCATCGGCGGTGCTCTTGCTCGATTCGAATCACTCCCACGAGCACGAGGCGAGCACCCTTTCACCGCCTCGAACTCGAATAGGTTAAACAAAGCCCTGTGGGCGACTTCTTAAAAAAAGCGTATACTCCGAGCCATTGGAACACCGTATTCATTTATGGTTGCCGAAATTAGCCCTCCTTCCATAACGAGAGAGTTTTGAAAATGGCATTGGGAAAGACCTTTGATAGCGTTATCGGCACTGTTGGGAATACACCCATGATTCGCATTAATCGCTTGGTGCCACCCGAACACGCGACCGTCTTTGCCAAATGCGAATTCTTTAATCCCCTTCATAGCGTCAAAGACCGAATCGGGATGGCCATGGTCGAAGATGCTGAGCAAAGCGGGCGGCTGACCAAGGAAACACATATTATCGAGCCGACGAGTGGCAATACTGGGATCGCGTTGGCGTTCGTGTGTGCTGCCAAGGGATATCGACTAACGCTGACCATGCCAGAGTCGATGTCCATTGAACGGAGGGCCTTGCTGAGAGCCTTGGGGGCCAGTTTGGTCCTTACCCCGGCTGCGGACGGAATGCGGGGAGCGATTGCGAAAGCGTCCGAGTTGGTGGCCAACGATCCAAACGGCTGGATGCCACAACAGTTTGAGAATCCAGCTAACCCGGCAATTCATGAACGCACAACCGGTCCGGAGATCTGGACAGACACGGCCGGACAGATCGATGCGATCGTGGCAGGTGTTGGGACGGGTGGTACAATCACGGGAGTGGCACGCTACATCAAAAGGTTAAATCCAAATTTCAAGGCGATTGCAGTCGAGCCAAAGCAATCACCTGTAATTAGTGGCGGCCAACCGGGCAAGCACAGAATCCAAGGTATCGGAGCAGGCTTTGTTCCAAAAAACTTAGACAAATCGATCGTCGATGATGTCATCCAGGTCGACGACGAAGTAGCCTTTGAATGGGGCCGAAAACTCGCGAAACACGAGGGGATTTTGGGCGGTATTAGCAGTGGTGCCAATATGTGGGCCGCAGCCCAGCTTGCAGCTCGTCCCGAATTCAAGGGCAAACGCATCGTTACCATCATGTGCAGCCTTGGGGAACGTTATCTTTCGACACCATTATTCGGTGATCTTGGAACCTAGTGCGTTGTCAACGTTAAAAATTAGGGTTGAAAAAAATCAGCCGTTGGGCGTTAGCCTGGGGTGTTAAAAAACTGGTATTGACATGATGTATTGCGAAACAATTTCACTCGATAATTCTTCCGCTTTCATCCCGACAGGGATCACCGCAATTAGCCGGGGGGCGCC
>JANPNA010000214.1:0-40003 GCA_031427235.1 Pirellula sp. | reverse complement strand
AATCCTCCAGATGCTGAACGCTTTGGCTCGCCGCACTCTGCGTCATTCCATGATCGCTCGCCGCCTGCGAAAAACTTCGCCGGCGAACCACATCATAAAAGACCTTCAGGGATCGTATGTGCACAGCCCCATGGGAGCTCGCCGCTCTGTTATTATTCTTGTTAATTGTAGTGCTCCTCTATTAAAATTGCCGATTCGAAGGATATCGTCTCGGGTTGTTAGAGTCAAGGAGCAGATTGAATACTTTCGAAAGGGAGCTAGCAAGGAATGCAAATCGGGCCAGGCGAGGTGCGAAATCCGCAAAAACCCTGCGTTTTGCAAGGTTGCCAATACGCACGCAAAACATCGGGAAAGGAACGCTACGACCCGCACGGGATTTTCTTACGGATTTTTGAGTATTTTTGGAGAGGTGCGATGACAACCCAAAACAACTTGCTGGGGGCACGGAAAGAATTTCTCTCGGCATTGGCCAATGGTCCTGAATTACTGTTCTAGTGCTTTGTTACGCCTAAGAATCAGAGTTGGCCGTAGTGGATCTTGTTAAAGATCCGAGTCCTACCGGATATTGTAAAAGATCCGAGTCCAACCGGATCTTTTTAAAGATCCGAGTCCTACCGGATCTTTAACAAGATCCACTACCTTAAAATTAAGCTGTCACAAAGCACCGGCTAGACCAAAAGAAAGCATCCCCAGAGTGAACTCGGGGGCATCGCATTATCGCATTATCGCATTATCGCTTTAGCGACTCAGTCATGAATTCGAACAAAGCCTTTGTCGATGGATCGTCCGGTAATCCGAGGTCGTCATTGATTTTGGAGTGCGTGGTTTCTTTGGCCGCAAAGACTCTTGCTGGAACGCCAAATTCTCCGAGAACGGCACCCAAGCGTTGGGCTTGAGCACTGGTATCCGGATGACCAGCCACGTGTAGGATCAAGAAGGGAGGAATGTTTTTACCTTTGGCCACATGCGTGACCGCAGATAAATTGCGATGTTTCTCCGGGTCGTTGCCAAATTTCTCGCGGTGGCCAAACTTGGCTTGAGGCTGTGCATGGGCTAATCGACGGATTTCCGCAGTGGTGATGATGGCTGGCACATCATACGTGTCGCCGTCCACAGGTACACAGCCTTTGACCATGCTCAACGAGGCGCCCTCCGCTTTCAAGTACCGATCGTCCGTGCAGATGAGAGCGGCCAGTTGAGCACCTGCAGAGTGCCCCATGATGAACATCTGTTTCGAGTCACCACCATAGTCAGCGATGTGATCGTGAACCCAATGGATCGCTTTGGCAACGTCACGCACGATCGTTTCCATGTCGACATTCGGCAGCAGTCGATAGTTGGTGGAGACAAAGACAAAGCCCTTGTCGACGAACGCCTGCGGCTTGATTTGCACGCTCGTTTTATCCCCCGCTTGCCAGCCACCTCCGTGAATCCAAAAAACAACAGGCTTGTTCTTTGCGCCTTTTGAGGAATAAACGTCGAGGACTTGTCGCTCGTGCGCGGGCTCCGCGTACGCGAGATTGCTAGTAAGTTCCTGTGCCTGGACTTTGGGTAGTAAAGCTAGCCCAGAAAGGGAAATAGTCATGGCGATTACTGGCGCTAGTGTGAAGGCTTTCATTTGCGGAAGGGTTTCTCTCTGAAAGGTAACGTCGTAAAATTTGGGATTTACCTCAATTGTAGCACGGCACTCCGTGCCGTGATTCTAGAGTGTAGCACGGCACTCCGTGCCGTGACTCTTCGTATTTCCCGGTAACTAGCCGTTTGGGCGTTAGCCCCGGTTCCCTAAGTGTTTGTCAATCATCGAAAACCGCGGCTAACGCCGTACGGCTAATTACACATGTGCCCTAACCTTGCTGGTCTGACAGCTTCAGTTCTTCGATCCAGACGCGAATATCGTTGTCGTATTCGCTCGCAAGATCGCCTAGAACGAGTTGACGGTGGAAGGATGCCGCTCCTTCTTGAAGCAATTCCGCAGCTTCTGCGCTTGGGAAACGCCGTGACGGATCGGGTGAAATGAGTCCGCGACAAAAATTCATCAGTAGACCATTGCAGGAAACCTCCTGGGGAAATATTTCATGAAGTCGATTTGGGAGCGAACGTTTTTGTTCTAGCAAATCGCGCAATGAATCCGTTTCCGCGAAACAGGGTTGGCCGGACAACAGTTCCACCAGGACATAACCCAACGAAGCCAAGTCACTGCGGGGCGATACGGGTGCATTTTCAAGCACCTCGGGTGCGGCGTAAGCCGGCGTGCAAGTGAATACTTGTGGCTGTTTTCCCATCTCAAATGCCGATCCAATATCGATCAATTTGGCATGTCCCGTTCGTTTGATCATTATATTGGAAGTCTTGATGTCGCCGTGAACTATATTTTCGCGGTGCATGGCAGCCAATCCCGCCAAGCAATCTCGAACAATTGCGACCGCAACACCTGCTTTGAATCGTGCATGAGCAGGGCCAGCCGTCACGATCACGTTGTTGATATAATCCCAACGACGTTGAGAGAGTCTACCCCGAATCTTCGACATCCGGTCCAGCCGAAGCAAATCTCGCAAATCGTAGCCATCGATCCATTCCATGATCAAAATGCGGATACGATTGCGATCGATGAAGTCATGGACGCTGAGCACTCCTTCGTGTTGAATGCGGGCCACCGACGACGCTACTTGCCCTATTCTGGCCATGGCATCGTCGTAACCAGCTTGGCTTCCAAAGCGCTCCGGCGAAAATACCTTCATGGCAACAGGCAACCGGAATCCATCTGCCCCTTGCCTAGTCGAAAGAAATACAATCCCTTGGCCGCCACTCCCCAAAACCCGATCCAGCTTATGATAGGTCATCCATTGGAGTTTCCGATCATCGAGCAGAACTTGGTAGCGCGACATCAGTTCGGGGTTGCATACCCTACCCGCCTCACCTCCAAGTGTTCGCGTTCGAAAGTCGCCAGCAAAGGTAGTCGTTTGCATGAATTCATCCGTGAGAGAAAAATGAACAGCTCTATCCTGATGAAATTTACGGCATTGCACAAGTCTAAGCAGAAACAAATATCGTTACCATTGTCGTTTTGCCTTTTGCAAATCCTAGCGATTCTCTCCTTTGGCCAAGCAATCGACCCGGCCAAAACAGCCGAGCCCTTCGCCATTGGACCGCCACTCTCGTTCGACCATCCGGATGCGAGTTTTGTCGAATCGCTGCTGAAATTAGGGCTTTTTGATGTCGCCATTGAGACTTGTCGCGACCGATATCGCATCGCAGAGGCCACCCAATTGGAGGCAGCCGCTCAATGGTCGATGCTTGAAATGCAATCCGTCGCTGCCAAAATTTCGGCGGATCCCGCCATCATCGACAATCCTGCCTCCGTCAACCAATTGCTTGCAGCCAACATCGCCATCCTCGAACGCAACCCGGAGTCCAGTCGATTCCTATGGCTGAAACAACAACAACAATGGTGCCGTTGGCTCGTTTTGCGCCGATTACAGGCAGCGTACGTTGCCGTTCCTGCTCGAAAACCCATCCGCGAATGGTCTCTAACCGCCATTCGTGAATGCCTTGAGGAACTCGAGTCTCTACAATCTCAAATCCAAAAAGCCCCAGACCGAAATGGCAAATCGGACAGCAAGTCGGCTCCGTCTCCAGAGCAATGGTCAGGACTGATCAATGACACCTACTTACTCCAAACGGATTTCTTGCTTCTGAGAGCGCTCTATTACCCCGCAAAAAGCACAGACCGAATTGCGGCAGCCACGGAAATGACGACGGCAATCGAAAAAGCCGAGCTGCGGATTAGTGCCGATTGGCCAGGCCGCCCAAACGTCGAATTGGCTCGCTGTGCCGCACTGATCCAACTCGATCGACCAGCGGACGCGCTCGCTAGAATCAAATCTCTGGACCAACAATTGATCTCCAAAGTGGACGAAAAACCAAAACAAGGCAATCGATGGAAGCTGCGCATTGCCACGCTTGCAGCAGAAGCCTGTCGAAATCTTGGAAACATCAAAGAATCTAACCAATGGATAAGCAACGTTGGTGGCTGGACGGTTGCCCCCGAACTCGCAATCGAACATTTTGCCAATCTCGTCTCGACACCGACAGGCCGGGCGACCTCCGAGTCCCAACTTACCAATGCGTTGCAAGTCAAAAAGGAAATTGGCCTTCGATTCGGCTCCTACTGGCAACAGCGAGCGGACGCAATTCTGTTGGCCAACAACGTGAATCGCAATGGCGATCCATCCAATGACCCTAACCCAACATCTGCAAACCTCAAAGTCGAGTTACTAATGTCGGAAGCCAAGCAGTTGCTAGCAGCAAAACGGTGGGATGAGGCCATCGAGAAACTTAGCCAAGCAGAACTTTCTGCCGCCGCCGTGGGTAACGAATCCATGGCACTCGACTTCGCCATCCAAGCCTGTGCCGTTCTCTTCAAAAACGGACAGAAGGAAACGGCAGAAGGAGAATTCCACCGAGCCGCCATGGCATATAGCAAACAACCAAAAGCACCTGACGCCTCCGTTATGTCTGTCTATAGCTTCGACAAGGTTTTGCGATTCGACGAAAACGCAACATCTGTTAGTCCAAATGACGAAGCGGCGGCATTGCAACAACAGATCTATCGCGGACGGCTCATGGACATCGTAAACACTTGGCCAAATACCGCGCAAGCACAACAAGCCGTTTGGAAACTGGACCGTCTGCTTCTCGCCACAGATCAACTGACCGATCTCCTTGCCCTTTGGGCCAAGCGTCTAGATCAAGCTACACCGATTCCTGAATCGTCAAATCCCAATTCCGTTCGTTGGTCTGACTTCGATTCTGCCTTCAGCCGATTTGCGTTGGTTTACACAGCCACTCAAGACGCTTGGTACGATCACTCCATTTACCTCTCCGATGCAAACAAGCAAGTCCAGCCAAGCCTGGATGCGATGCGAACAAAACTGATCGAACTTGCAAATCCTAACGATCGATCCGTCGTTCGGTACCTTTTGGGTTCGATGGTTGGTTCAAGTCGCTGGCCTAGTCGTGACACGGATTCCATCCAGACACCTGCAAACTCGCCTCTGACTTCCCTTTCCGTTTCCCTCCTAGCGCAATCAACGTCAAACGCATCCCTCACAAAAACGGAGGAGTTGGTCGCAAACTTTGAGGCGGCCAAAGTGGACGAGACATCCCAATTAGCACTCAAGTGGACCCTATCGGAACTGCTATTTCAACGGCTTCTCCAAAATGGAATGAGCAAACCGATCGATCCGTTGGACTTAGCAAGTTTTCGATCAAGCGTCGAATGGCTCAATCGTCTCAATCGCCAAGAAGATAAAAAGATATTGGCCAATTTAGGTGTGTTGCAGTCCATGCAGTTTGCGCGTTCCGTGCAACTCTATCGTGCGAGCATTCAATGCTGGTCAGGCGAGGAGGCCAACGGAATCGAGGCCATCCAAGCCGCAATCGCATCCGAACCCAAGACACCATGGTGGAATTATCGAACCGCTAGACTCTTCCAAACACTCGGTGGGCAACGAGAAAAAGCGATCAAGCAATTTCGGCAACTGGCCAATGGCTTTCCCGCGGGCAGCGAACCCTGGTTGGAATCGCGAGCTAGAACCGTGCAAACCCTGCGTCTGATGGGTGAAACCAAAGGAGCGAAAGAATTGACAGATCTCGTTTTTGCGACTTTCCCCTCTGCTGCCAAGGAATGGCAAATCCGCTTCGAACCGAGATGATTTTTCGGATTTGGAGTGCGGAAATTCATTTCCGCTTTTAGATTTGTGAGGTAAATGCGAGACTTCTCGCTGAACGCCACCAAATTCACGTAAAGCAGTTTTTTTCGTAGCGGAACCTGTCAAAGGTTTCGAGAGAAGTGTTGACTACTTCGGCGCCCAACGAAATGCTTGACGCATTCCGCTACAATCGCTTCGCCGAGGTGGCGTTCGCCGAGAAGTGAGGTAAATGCCCTTAATAAACACTCAGCATTGGCTCCGATTGTTCGTCAAACTCCAAGAGCCAAAACCTACGCTTCGAATACGCTTCTACAACTGCGTCATTCAGTTGTTCTGATCCCCAACGGAACCATAGGACTTGCGATTGCTCGATATTCGCTTCGTTAAAAACCCACTCGCAGTTGACCACGTCATACCCGGCAGGGTACTTAACAAACACGACATCTAAACCTGGCTGGTTCGAAAGTTGGCCAAGAACCAAAGCTCGTTTTTCAGCCCAGGTTGTTTCCCAGCCTTTTTCACGCGAGGATCGGTCTTGGGCAATGCTAAAAGCGGTACAACATTGAAATAGAATTATGGATACAAACAACGCGACTTCGAGTCCCACGGGTCTCTTCGCCAGCCGAAGGAACTTGGCCACGCGCTTGATCAGCCCGCGAGCGACCGAGCAGGCGACAAACAAGACGATAGGAATGAGCGGAGATACATATTGTGGTACCGCCCAGGGAATGCAATTGATGATCAAGAACGCAATCAGAAGCAACCCGATCATCCCTATGAGTCGGCGTCGTTCAGGGCGCAGAACGAGGAGTCCTACTGGAGCAAACGCTAGTAACTGGCCCCAATGATTAACCAAGAACCCCAGTCTTCGCCGTAGCATTTCAAAATACCCGTTGAGCGACGACGCACGATGATAAGCGTCCATCGACCAGCCGCGATGAAACGCGACTTGTTCGGCAAAGCGATGCCCAAGGCTGGGCTCGTGTGGCTTCTGCCAAATCAAAACAGGCGCGACCCCGTATTGCGACTCGTGAAGCTGATATGGCAGATTCAGGATATGGCCGGTTATGGATTGATTGATAACGAGTTGCAAAGCAATGCCGAAACTGAGAACGGCCATTCCCGGCATGGCCGCGCACCAAAATCGAGAGTCCGAATAGAGTCCCCGAGTGAATAGGATTGGCAGGAAATACAGGCCAAGTAGCCCGCAAACCAGTCCACCTTCAAACGGTCGTGAGAACAGTGTCAACACGCAGCCCAATCCGACCATTGCCGTATAACTGCTGCGCAGGGAGGGCGACGAGTTGGATAATCGCGTTTGTCGATAGCTTCGTCGTATTCGGAGCAAGCCACCGAGGACCAAAGCGATACCCGTGACCGCCAGCCAGCCGTTCGTAAACTCCTGGGACCAACCGTTTTGCCAATAGGGATGAGATGCTGTCATCAATCCGGCCGCGAATCCCCAACGGCGAGGGAAATGGGCCAAGATCATCCAGGCAATCGCCGAAGATGCCAAGCCAGCGCAGATCCATAATCCAGCCGCAAAGGAGCCAAACAACAGTTTGCCAACTGCAAACATGACACCGAGACCAACCGGGTACTTGGACGCATACGATGGTTGAAAAACGACGTGAAACGTCTCCATGGATTGCCAAGCCGATGGAACGGGGTTTGCAAACCGCCCCTCGAGCAATGTCGTGGCAACCAGCAAATTGCCAAAGTCGTCGTGCATCGATGGCTCAGGCCAACGCGACCAAGCGATCGCCATGGCGATTAAGAAACCAGCTACTCCAGGCAAAGCCACGGGCCAGAAGGATGCTAACTTTGAGCATTCTCTAGCAAAGGTCGAATGCAAATTGGTCTGCCTCTTTCGAATCTTGGAAATCCATTATCCACGCCGGAAAGGGTAACCTCTGGTTGAGCAAAGAATTAGGAGCGGAGGTCTCTAGGATCGAGAATCTTCAATACGGAGTAGTCCATAAGGCGGACCTTAACGATTGTGCCAACAGCAACGAGCGCGATCCGACCTGGGCATTGGTTCCTACAGCAAAATCCACTTCAGGGCCGCGAATGTTTGCAGCGAGTCGTTTCTCTTCTTTTGGTAGTTCGATCTCGATGGCTGGATTGAACGATGAAAACTTGCTTAAGCAGGCCCATTGGCACCAATGTGCGACGGCCGTTAGGTACGAATCACCCCTAGAGCAGATGGTCAGAACCCTCGGCATAAAGCCGACGGCATGCAAATGCCCCCGAGTTTAACTCGGGGGATATTTACCATCTCTCTAGAATCGATGGTCAGGATCCCATGTATTGACATAGCAGATTGTCACAGGTCACGGTACCAGTTCTCTTTCATCAGTGCACTCTCTCTAAGTCCAGATCGGACCAAGTCCACGATTTCGGGGTGGACTTGGAGCTGAGACAGCAGCGGTAACTCCGGCGCGTTTTCCAGAATTGCTGATATCGCAGAATACACGCGGCTGGTGATGATGTGACCAGCCTCCATATCGGATCTCAAATAGAAGGCAATCGTAGTATCCGAAGCAGACTTGGGGACTTCATCGTCGTCCACATTCATCAACCTGCGAAAGGCGTTTCCCACCGGGCCCTCCGATTGCCCAATTCGGATCCGAAGGGATTCCCAAGCGCTCTTCCAGTTCATGACACTCTTCCAATTGGGAAGATTCTCGAGTTGCAACTCCTTCTGCGACATCCATCCGCCAAACGTATCCGTCAAGTCGGGGCGGCCGATCACGAGCGCCTGCGCATACGAGAACTCTGGTGCGCCGTTGTCGACAACTCCAATTTTTTCGAAGTCGGAGTCGTTCAGGATATTGGTCGGCGTATGAATTCCCGATATTTCTGGTAATCCTAGGATGGCTAAGTTTCTAGCTGAATTCGGAACCAGCTTGGTCGTCGGATATGGCAAGCCGTCGATGCCTGCTCGTTCGAACGGCACTCGCAATAAATTCGTACAGCTTGCACAAGAGCCACCAAAGTCCTCGGAAAAAAATCCGCCGGTTGGAACGCGGCGAGCTTGAAAATCAAAGGCGAAAGTCTCCATCGAGTCGATCGCCTCGCTCAATGACTCTCCTACGTCATCTGGGAGGCCCTGTCCGTCGATCCTGGGCCTGACCCATTCGGAGTACCAAGAGAATTCGGGATGCAGAGCCGTCGTGATAGGGACACATCGCCAACCACCTTCATAGATTTCAAGGGCGGATGGCTGAAAGAGCACTTCGTCGGTCTTAGAATTTCTTATTCGGCGTGTCAAGTAGAGCATAGCATGGGGTGCCACCCCAGGTTCTTGCAAAAAGCTTTCCAAAAGTCCGTCGCCTGGGTGATTTAGTTCAACGATACCGATGTCACCCGATCGAAGTTCCATTCCACGGACCCGAATACGATCTGGATTCCCATCCACAAAATCGAGCTCGGTTGTTTGCGTTTTCATCAGCCAATGCGCAGGATCAAAACCACCTGTCTTACGAGAAGGCCGGAATTTCGAGATGCGTTCAGGGCCCAGTCGGCGAAACAACTTTGAACAAGCACCCAATTCATGTAGCCCAATCCTTGCCTCTTCTGGGATAGCATGTTCGGCGAGCAGCGAAGCAATCGCTTGGCCGCTTGAAACATCCCCAATTTGAGTCTGTCGTTCCATCAGACTCCTCACGGCTTCACCGCGTACGAGTGTTCGTAAGGCCGCAATCAGTTGGCTGGCTTGATGCAGTTCAAGGGAGGTTGCGACCGGTACGGACAGTATCAACGATTGAGCTAATTTCTTTGCCCAATGAGATCGGATAAGCCTTAGATCGACTAGTTCTTGGGCGCACACGGAGTTAGCCAACGCGTCGTAGCGGCGATTGACTTCATGCACATACGAAACTTTTTCCTGGAAACTTCCAAACTCGAGGACCGAAACCCATTCGCGTATCCGGTCAACAAGTAACTTGGATTCTCCAGGAGGTTGCTCCAATTTCAATACCAACGCTTCTGAAACGAGCTCCTCTTCGTCGTTCAAGAACTTGCTCCAGTTAAAATTGACTCTCCAGCTTCCAATTTACCGGTAGTCTATCTTAAACGGCAATTAGAAACCTGGGAGACTAAAGCGGCTCCCACCGCAGAGAATTTTGGTTGCTGTTTTAAACGTAGCCTGCAAGACGAGTTCAGGGGCGGCCTCGCCACCCCCTGTAAGGCGACCGGCAGAGTGGAGTATCCCAACCGGAAGCGTAAGCGAGGAACAATTTCGCAGGTCCCTCACTTACGTATCGGGTTAGGATTGGTAGTTTTCACATCGCCGCTCGCCTAAAAGCAAAACTGCCGTTTTTCTTACCAACCACTTCCCATCGCACGCCGCTGGGCTGCAAGAGGCTCGATCTGATTTCGTTTTGCTTCCGGAAGCGGGTTCATGAAACCGCGAGGTCTCCCTCCGACGACTTCAGGGCCAATATCGTTGAGTGGGTAGGGATCAAAAGCAGCCGCCCGGTATTTTTGACGTTCCTCTGAACCCTGGCCATAAATCCCACCGCTCCAGCGTTTCGAGCCAAGCTGAGAACCTTGGCAACCGACAAAGGAAAAGGCAAACACTAACAAAAGAGCGTGCCGACAAAGCCAATTTCGTTCGATTCGCATACAGCCCTCCGTTGGTCTTGCGATTGCAGATTCCATCCCATGATCCCTCAACCACAATGCTATCGATTTCAACTCGCAGGCTGCTAGACTGATTCGATGCAATATTCATCGATTCCAAAAGAGCCCATGCAGGACTGTGTGACATTAAGGAATGCAACGACCCCGTAGAATGGGATGTCTGAGTAAAATATGAACTCACGAAATGCCGGCGATCCCGATCATCGAACCATTGCCGTTGTCGGCTTTAGCGCTCGATCGGCGGCCCAGTGCGCCAAGCGACAAGGTTTTGTGGTGATTGCGGTCGACGCGTGTGCAGACCGCGATTTGTTTAGCCAATGCCAAAAGCACTTTCGGCTTGACGATCCCAAATGGCCGGACGTTTTCAATGCATCACATCCTGGCGTACCTTTGTTGTTAACTGGCGGCATGGAACATCGGACGGACTGCGTTGACCGGTGCCACTCAATAGCAAAGCGTGGTGGTCCTGACGGGAAGCAGCTTTCCGCCATGCGAACCTTGGACAACTGGGAGAAATGGGCTGTTTCGTCCGAACTCGGTTGGCCTGCTACCTTTCGGAAAATCCAAGACTTCACCATGTTTCGGGATCGTCTGGCTGGCAAGGACTGGCTGTTGAAGCCGTTTAACAGCGCTGGGGGGATTGGCATAATCGACCTAACGAACGCAGTTTTATTAAGTGACCAATTGCACCCAAAAACCGCCAAAGCTTACATTCAAAAGCGATTGCCTGGGGTAGCAATCGGAGTTACTTTTCTTAGCAGTGAATTTGGCAGCACAGTTGTAGGTGCGGCCGCAGCGTGGTCGCCTGAAAGCAAACCGACAACATCGCATTACAAGTACTGCGGTTCGTACGGCCCTATTCCTTTGACTGACGAACAGATCGACAGGCTACAGCGCTTTGCAGGCAGTGTCGGACGCGAGTCTGGTCTTCTCGGACTTTGGCAAGCTGACTTTCTAGTGCATCATGGTTCATTGACTCTGTTAGAGATCAACCCGCGCTGGAGCGCGAGCATGGACATTCTGGATGTTTGCTTGGATCTTGGGTTGGTGGAAATGCACTTTGACTGTGTTTGCAAGAACTTGAGTCAAGCAGCATTTGAGCAGGTAAGGATGAAAGCTTGCAAGCGGGCCAGAGAATCCATTGAATCCATGATGGGCAAGCTAGTTGTTTATGCTCCAAGCGCATTCAAGGTTTCCCAGGCACAATCGGATCATTGGTGGGCAAATAGATGGGAATGCGATGTGAAGTCCAGACGTAATCGATGCCAATTTGCGGACATACCCTTGGCAGGAACGGAGGTCGCAATAGGCGATCCAATTCTGACGGTCTTGAACTCGGGCTCTTCGCGAGAATCGATCCTTTGCAATCTTCAAAAAGCAAAATCAGCGGTGGAATCATCGCAGGGCGGTAACTAGTGCCGCAACCTGGAATTGTTCATGCCCCTGGCTTCACGCCAGGGGTTTTGACCATCATATCTAGAGGGATAGTAAACATCCCCCGAGTAAAACTCGGGGGCATTTTACCGCCCGATGGTGATCGGGAATTTGTCGGTCGCGGCACTAGGCGCCAAGCGATCGTCGTTTTTGCAGGGGTTTTGTAGCTGCTTCTCTTTTTTCGAACAACTTTGCCGCAAGGAGTTCTGGAAACGCCCCAAATGGTTTATAATAAATTTCTGCCGCCATCATTGCTTTCTTCATTTCCAACTGGAGCTATATTTCCATGGCAACCGCGCCGAAAACCCCACGCAAGAAGAAGGCCGTCAAGGAAGTCGACCCGAACGCCCCACCAGCCCCACCAAAAGTCAAACGGACACGCAAAGTTGCCGCTGAACCTCGTATTAAGCTCTATTGGGGAGTCTTCAATCAAAACCTGAAACGCGTCGCCGTGTTTGAGTACGAGGACTTGAAAAAGGCCGAGAAGCACGTCAAAGAATTGACCAAGGCAACCGGCGACCACTTCCTGCAAAAAATCAAAGAAACCGTCGTGGTCTGATCGAATAGGTCAAACGAACGCTTTTCAAAAAACCTCAAAATCCACCGATTGCCAAGTCGGTGGATTTTTTTTTGGAGAAGTGGAGTTGTGGAGAAGTGGAGTTGTGGAATTGTGGAATTCCGTGATTCACTCCCCTACTCCAACGCCATCTCCAATCCTCCAATCCTCCAACTTGCTTCCTACAGCATCATCTTAAAGCTGGGATGAATCCCAGCACTCCAAAGCTACGCCAACAACTCGCGGACAACCTTGGCGTGTTCAACGCCGGTGAGCTTCAGATCCAGCCCTTGATTGCGGAACGAAAAACGTTCGTGGTCGATGCCCAGCAGATGCAGAACGGTCGCGTGAAAGTCTCGGATGTGCACAGGGTCCTTAACGATATTGTACGAGAAATCGTCCGTCTCACCATGAATGACGCCACCCTTGATTCCGCCCCCTGCCATCCACATCGTGAAGCATCGTGGATGGTGATCCCGTCCGTAATTGTCCTTGCTTAACCCCCCTTGCGAGTAAATGGTTCTGCCAAATTCGCCACCCCAAATGATCAACGTTGAATCGAGAAGACCTTTCGCTTTCAAGTCGGTGATCAAACCGTAGGTCGCACGATCGATGTCTTTGCACTGCGATGGCAATCGAGCGTTGACGTTCCCGTGGTGGTCCCAGTTGTTGAGATAGACCTGAATAAACCGAACATCGCGTTCGACCATCCGACGCGCGAGCAAGACCGAATTGGCAAACGTTCCAGGCTTCTTCGCTTCGTCCCCATAGAGCTCAAAGGTGCTTTCTGGCTCGCTCGCAATGCTCGTCAATTCCGGAACACTCGACTGCATACGGAATGCCAGTTCGTATTGTTGAATGCGAGTGTGGATCTCCGGATCGCCGACCGCCCGGAAATTCATTTCATTCAGTGACTTGAGTCCATCGAGTGTCTTGCGACGAACTTCGGCAGAAACGCCCGCAGGGTTGTTGATGTACATGATTGGGTCGCCGCTCGAGCGGAAACTGCATCCCGTGTGTTCGCCAGGCAAACAGCCCGATGACCAAAGCCTAGCCGAGATGGCTTGAATTTGTTCGGTATTCGTCGGCTGTGCTACAAACACCACGAAGGTCGGCAAGTTGTTGTTCATCGAGCCGAGACCATACGACATCCACGAACCGATACAAGGTCGTCCAGTAACCATATTGCCAGTTTGCATCAACGTGATGGCTGGCTCATGATTGATCGCTTCGGTATGCATGGATCGAACAAAGCACATTTCATCGACGACCTTAGCCGTCTCTGGCAATAACTCCGAAATCCACATGCCGCTTTGACCGTGCTGTGCAAACTTGTACTTCGACGGTGCAATAGGAAAACGTGCCTGCCCACTCGTCATGGTTGTCAGTCGTTGACCATTGCGAATCGACTCCGGCAAATCTTTGTCATACCAGTCGTTCATCTGCGGTTTGTAGTCGAACAAGTCCATTTGCGAGGGGCCACCCACCATATGCAGATAGATAACCCGCTTGGCCGTGGCCGGAAAGTGCGGCAATGTCCCGAGGCCGCCAGATGCCGGTCCCACCGATGGGCTCGAATCGCTACCGCAGACAGCAGTTGGCATCCCCAACGATGCCAAAGCAGCTAAACCTAAAGCGTTGCCACCCTGTCGGAAGAATTGGCGTCGTGTTTCGCTTTGTACGTATTGCTCGAGGAGCGGATGGATTTTGTTAGACTTCATGATTTGCTCTATTTGGTTAGGACTTCGTCCAGATTCATCAATTCATTTACGAGCATCGTCCAGGCCGCCAGATCACTCGCATTGTGGCTCGGATCCGGTTTGTTTTCACCGATCGCCATCAACTTCTTGGCTTCGTCCGGTTGCTGTTGGTAGATGGCCGTCAAGTCGTTTAGACTCGCCGCAACGACTGCGAGTTCTTCGGCACGGAAGGGTCTCGAGAGGAGTCTGTTGGCAATCGATTGAACCCGAGCGCTGGTATCTGTTTCGCGACTTTTGTCCGAAAGCGTTTGGGCCGCCAGAGTCCGAGCGGCTTCGACAAACTGAACATCGTTTAGCGTTACCAAGGCCTGCAACGGAGTGTTGGTACGTTCTCGCTTGACGGTACATACCTCGCGTGCTGTCGCGTTGAACACTTCCATATTTGGGGGCGGCGCCGCTCGCTTCAGGAAAGTGTAAAGGCTGCGGCGGTAGAGTCCTTCCCCTTTGTCGGCAACGTAGTTTCGGGTATTGCTCTCCGGCATTGCGACGGCTTCCCAGACTCCTGGCGGTTGGTAGGGCCGAACGCTAGGGCCACCGATCTTGTTCACCAGCAATCCGCTGGTGAACAAGGCAGTGTCGCGGATCATTTCGGCATCCATTCGAAAACGTGGGCCGCGTGAAAGCCATTTGTTGGTGGGATCGAGCGACAGTTTTTCGCTCGTAACCGTGGAGGACTGCCGGTAAGTCGCACTGGTCACAATCAACCGGAACAAATTCTTGATGTTCCAACCGTCATCCCGAAAACTGGTCGCCAAGTAATCGAGCAACTCAGGATGAGTCGGCATCTGACCCGTCACGCCAAAATCCCCAGACGAGCCTACTAATCCTACTCCGAAGACCTCCTGCCAAAAACGGTTGACCGTAACGCGAGCCGTTAGTGGGTGCGTCGGTTGCAAAAGCCATTGCGCTAGCCCAAGTCGATTTGGCGGTACGCCATCTTGCATGGGAGGCAAGACTTTGGGGGTTGCTGGCTGCACTTCTTGTCCCCGTTTGTCATAGTCGCCACGCATCAGGACAAAGGCTTTCGGTGGCTCTGCCGCTTCGTTCATCACATGCGCTACGGTGCCGCGTCTCTTGATTTCGTTCTTTTCCGCGATTAAGGCTTGGGTCTTTCCGCTGAGTTGAGGGTATTCTGGGTCATTCGTATTGAGATACCAAGTGTAGAGCTCTTCCGTCTCTTCTTGAGTGCGACTCGGTTTGGAAACGAGGTATTGCCGTCGCGGGATTTCAACGAGTAGCGAAATCTCTTTTTCATCCAGGACCTTGCGATAAATTCGGATGTCTTGGATTTGAGCGCCCGCAGCAGGGGAGCCAGTGGTTCGGCGACCGATCGTCAGGGGCACGCTGGTTTTCACTGTCTCCGTGAGCTTGTTGCTGGGATTGTCCGTTTTGGATTCTTTGCCATCGATAAATATTTTTACGCCTTCGGCTTTCGAGGAACCATCGTACGAAATGGCCACATGCTGCCATCTGGAAGCGGTGAGTTTCGTTTTCGAAACGGTCTTGAATGCGTTCTCAGGCCAGTTGTGGACCATGTGCATTCCAACGGCTCCATTCTCCATCCAAACATCCCAACCGCGATGTTGGTTTGCATCGTCCATCCGTGCGATCAATGAGCCACCTTGATTATCCGTCGCAGGTTTGATCCAGAGCGAAAAAGTTACCGGTTGATCCCGTTCCAAGTCACCGACGGGCAACGACGGGAAACACTCTTTGACCTGCCATGCCAGGTCGGAGACTTTGCCTGCGACCAGCGTTGCATCCGGTTGCAATGGGATTGGAATCCATTGGTTTTGATGGATCGCGCCGATCCATTTGGTATCGCTTCCAGTCAACGGAATGTGAGTCTCCAAAAAGTCTTTTGCAGGCAATGCTTGCCAGCTTATCTTCTCGCGCTCTTCGGGTTTTGCAATCCAGCTATCGAATGGCTGGCGAGCGCTAACGCGACGTGCCGCTAAGGCGCTATTGGCTTGTTCGGTCAACGGGTCGAGTTCTAAGAATCTGGCTCGATCCTCGTAAAGCGGGACCGGGATGATGGGCGGAGTGTCCTTGATGTTTCCATCCATGGCTCTTTGGGTCGTATTGTTAAAAAATGCGGCCAACTGATAAAACTCTTGTTGGCTGATCGGATCGAATTTGTGATCGTGACAAACCGCACACCCTACCGTCAAACCGAGCCAAACTTGGCCTGTCGTCTCAACGCGATCGCGCGTGTAAAGGACTTTGTATTCCTCGTCGATAGCTCCGCCTTCGTTGGTCGTGATATTGCAACGATTGAACCCAGTTGCAATGCGTTGATCTAGATCGGCACCAGGAAGCAAGTCGCCTGCCAACTGTTCAATCGTAAACTGATCGAATGGAAGATTTCGATTGAAGGCTTTGATCACCCATTCGCGGTAAGACCACATCTCACGGAAATTATCAAAGTGGATACCGTGCGTGTCGGCGTAACGAGCGTAGTCGAGCCAGTTGCGACCTCGATGCTCACCCCATTCAGGGCGTTTCAGCAATTCGTCGACATAGTTTTCATAGCGTTCCGGGGAAGGATCTGCCAAAACGCGTTCAATTTCGTCTGGGGATGGCGGCAAACCGGTTAAGTCAAAGCACACTCGGCGCAACAACGTTCGCAGTTCCGATTCTGGCGAGGTCTCGATCCCTTTGCGTTCCAAAGAGGACAGTACGAACCGATCGATCGGATTTCGGATCCACGCATTGTTTCTAACTTGTGGAAGCTCTGGCTTGACGGGTGGAAGAAACGCCCAATGACCTTGATACTCGGCCCCTTCCGCGATCCATACCTTTAAAAGTTCTTTCTGCTGAGCCGAGAGGGATTTGTGAGAATCGGGTGTCGGCATCACGGTGTCAGGATCGGTCGAGAAAATGCGGCGTACGAGCTCGCTTTCGTCCGGTTTACCTGGGATGAACGCGGTTTTGGCGATGGCATCCTCGCGTTGGTCCAAACGCAGCTCCGCGGCTCGCTTGCTTGCATCCGGGCCGTGACAGGCGAAACAATTTTCCGATAGAATGGGCCGAATGTCGCGGTTGAACTGGACAGTCCCAACGGCCTGCGAATTGGCCAACGACCCTGCAATCAGGTATGATGCAATAAGCAGAAATGCAACCAAAAGACGAGGGATTACAGTCTTCAAGGTAAAAATCCACATCATCAGTGAGAGAAAACAAGCGGACAAAGGCGGGAGGTCTCTCCGTTGCAAAAACGCGAGACACTGGACCTTTCTATTTTAACGACATGTCCAGCAAAACAAGAGAGCCAAGTTCAAACCATTTTGATATTTTCGGAGTACGGGAATCGGATTTGAGAGTATTTCCTCAGGTTGAGCGGGAGCTTGTCTCCCCTCAACCTTGTTTTGGTGTCCTATCTAGCTCGCTATTGCTGAGCTAAGGCGAGCGGCGATGTGAAATCTACCAATCATAACCCGATACGTAAGTGAGGGACCTGCGAAATTGTCCCTTGCTTACACTTCGGGTTGGGATACTCCACTCTGCCGCTCGCCTAAGCACACACAGACAAGACTTCGTCAACCAATTCAACCAATTCAATTAATTCAGACAATTCAGACAATTCAATCGCCATGAGAATTCGTTTCCTAACTAGATTGATTCCGACGCTCTTGGCCTTTCTAAACATGCTTTTAACCACCCATGCGCAACGGTTGATGGAGAGCTTGGACCGCGGCGTAATCGCAATCCATGAAGGAGAGGGGCGTGTATTCGTCGGCTGGCGATTGCTGGGAACCGAGCCCTCCGATCTAGGGTTCAATATTTATCGTAAGATCGGCGATGCTGTCCCGACAAAATTGAACCCGGCCCCCATAACCGGGCCAACCAACTTCCTCGATTCCGATGTGCAACTTTCCGTCGCGACACACTATTCCGTTCGTCCCGTTGTCAATGGCGTGGAACAAGCTGCTGACCACGAGTTTACGTTGCCTGCCAACGCGCCCGTTCGGAACTTCATTGAGATTCCGCTTAAGCTGCCGCCAGAGACGAACCCTGGCGATGCCTCAGCCGCGGATCTCGACGGAGACGGAGTCTACGAGATCATCCTAAAAGGAATCCAGCGTTCCCGCGATTCCGCTTCGCCAGGCATTACCGGAAATACAGTGCTTCAAGCGTATCGGATGGACGGCAGATTGATGTGGACCATTCAAATGGGAATCAATATTCGCGAAGGAGAACAGGATACCCAATTCATGGTCTATGACCTGGATGGCGATGGCAAAGCGGAGGTTGCGTGTCGAACTTCCGATGGCAGTGTTGACGGAATGGGTAAAACTATCGGCCAAGCGGACAAGGATTGGCGGGACATGCGGCCAGGCTCCAGATCGCTGGGCAAGAACATGACAGGTCCAGAGTATCTGACTATTTTTAACGGCGAAACTGGAAAAGAGTTGATCAGCGTTGACTACTTGCCGAATCAACTACCACAAGACGGATGGGTAGGAATCGGAGGCAATTCTGGCAACGATTCTACTGGCAATCGCAACATGCGCTTTCTGGCCGCGATCGCTTACCTCGACGGGGTTCGGCCCTCGTTGATTATGTGTCGAGGCGTGTATGGACGGACCGTGCTAGTAGCTTGGGATTATCGCGATGGCAAACTGACGCAACGATGGGTATTCGATTCTGGTTTGCATCAACGTAGTGGAGCACCCTATGAGACCAAAAGCGCAACGGTCAATCCGACGGTGGGGCTCCGAAAGGTCGTCGACAACGACGGCACTTGGAATGGCATTTTTGCTAACGTCGGCATGGTTTGGGATCGAAATGGGGTCAAAGAGTATCGCCGCGTAATCGCCATCGAAGGAAACACCATCACGGTGGATAAAGATCTGACGCCCGGCGAGGGCAAGCCGACCCATGTGTATGGCTATTCGGGTATGGGTGGTCATGCGCTAAGTGTTGCCGATGTCGACAACGACGGCAAGGACGAGATTGTTTACAAATCGATGGTCGTGGACGATGATGGCCGGGGGCTCTACTCGACTGGACTACGCCACGGCGACGCGCTGCACGTCTCGGACTTGGATCCTTCTCGACCGGGATTGGAGGTGTTCGGGCCGCACGAAAACGAGGGTGGCCCGTGGGATTCCTGGACTCCCGCCGCGTCTCTGTTCGATGCCAAAACAGGCGAGTTGCTTTGGGCGAATAACTACGGCGGCGACGCTGGCAGAGGCTTGGCAGGGGACATCGATCCACGACATGCGGGTGCCGAAGTATGGGGGATTCCCGGTGGACTGTACAACATCAAGGGTGAGGTGATTTCGCCTCAAGGTCCGCGCATGACGAATTTTGCCATTTGGTGGGATGGTGACGAGCTTCGTGAAATGGTCGATCGCAATCGCATTGCGAAATGGAATTGGAGGACGGAGCAATTAGACGACTTGTTGGTAGCGGAAGGAGCGCAAGCTGCCGCCGGTACTAAGTCATCGCCGGTTCTCACTGCGGATCTATTTGGTGATTGGCGCGAGGAGTGCATCCTCCGTGTAGGCAATTCTTCGTTGAGGATTTACACCACAACCATCCCTACCAATCGCCGAATGTACACGCTGATGCACGACCCCCAGTATCGAATGGCCATCGCATGGCAGAATGTGTCTTACAATCAACCACCCCATCCGAGCTTCTTTATCGGCCACGCGATGCAAGAGCCCCCGCTTCCGAACATACAACTGATTGAATCAAGAAGGCCAGTTCGACCTTAGTACTCTAGTTCCACTTCGCTTTCGCGTTCTGCATTTGGATACTCTGTCGCCGGATAGGTTGCACCCATGACCATCGCTCCGATGCTGGTCATATGAATTAGCCAACAGCCTTCGTTGGCAATGACCGTACGCAAGGCTACCCAAGCAACCAGCAACATGGCCGCAAAGTAGATGCGTTCCGCCGCGCGTTGGAGCTGCAAGTTGTCAGAGCATTTTGCCGTCCACAATCCTGCCACGGCAAGACAAGGAACGACCCAAGTTAGGAATGGACCAAGCGACTCAAACCAATATGGTATGTAAGGCATTGTTGGGGTGCTTCCTTGCTCCCGGTGTTTCATCCCCCACTTGGGAATCGTTCCCAAAGTAGTTGCCTCGAATCATGATAACTTTTCAAAAAAGATTCAAGGTTGAATGGCTGGCGTAAAGCCGACGGCATGCTAATGCCCCCGAGTTGACTCGGGGGATGCTTACCTTACCTCTAACGAGGCATGACTGGCAAATTGGAATTCGATACGTCACCTACCCGCAGGTTCTCCACTTGCGCGACGTCTAATTCTGCAGCGAAGTCTGGTCCGGGTTGCAAATAGAGCGGGCCATCTGCCGTTTCCTGTATGGCGTGCAAGCCATGATGCCTTGTCATCTCAAGCGTTGCCAAAAACATGGCAACCAATGAGCTTTTGTGCATGCCTACCTCGAACAAATCTTGCAATTCGACCCGGTTTGATTCTTGCACGCGCTGGTGAATGCGTTGCATGTAGACGTGAATCGGCGTGTCATCGAATTGGATGCTGTGTTGCGGAGCTTTTTGTCGGGCTTTTAAAATCCGTCCAAACGCGCTAACCAAATCCCATACTTCAACCTTGGCAATCGGCAGATCGTTTGCATCGATCCTTCGCGGTGGCAGATCGCTCGAAAGTCGGGAGTAGCGAAGCTGCCATCGGCGGCTTTGCTCATCTAGCAAGCAGGCCGCGTCTCGAAAACGCTTGTATTGTACCAATCGCTCCACCAATTGAGGCATGGATGAGTCTTGCCCAGTCGATCCCAGATCATCTGCTGAATCTGCGTCGGAGACTGGCAATACGGACTTAGCCTTGAGCTCAATCAATTGACTCGTGATGTCGATGAACTCACCGACATCGTCGAGATCCAAGATCTCCAAAATCTCCAAGTAGGCTAGGTACTGGTGGGTTATTTTGGCGAGGGACAACTCCTCCAGCGGCAATTCTTCGCGCCGGACCAAATAGAACAGCAGTTCTAGTGGCCCGTGGTAACAGGGTAGATCGACTCCAAAGACCATGCTTCGATCCAACGTTATCGCGTTAGCCCCATCGTAAACGAGAAGATCTGGCGAGAGTCCGTATCCGCGTAGGAAACTGGAAACGCGAAATCGAATGCAAGCGGCGCGGGACCGAGTGCAGGAACCGCAATACGAGCTCCGAAACCTGGTGCGACCCGGAAATTTTTGGAATTCAACTCAATGTTTTTTTCAACGGTTCCATAATCGACGAAGGCAACCATACGCAGCATATCATCGGCGGTGATTGGCATCATGTATTCAAAGGTACCGAGCATTTGAAATCGCCCCCCTACTTGAACATCACTATCCACAGGACTTGCCCCTCGGAACGCAAAGCCTCGCATGGTTGAAAACCCACCGGCAAAGAAGTTCTCGAATAACGGCGTATCCTCGCCTGTAAAGCCTAACCGCATCGAACTGGTAAAGGTATGTCGACCACCACCGTCAGCCCTCTGTCGAACCAAAAAGTAGCGGCTGAAGTTGACTTGACCTCTTGGGAAATCGAATTCACCAAACGTTTGATCGTAGATCAATTCGAGCAAATGTCCCTCGGTCGGCAGGAACGGGCTGTCTCGGGTGTTGTGCGCCAATCGGACGCGACCGGTATACATGTCGTTGCTTCCAGCCACGCGATCCAACGCAGGTAGTCCAGCCACGCGAAGATTGGAAATCTTGACGTCCTCACCGCGTAATTCCGTTGTCAGCGACAAGTCGGGGGTCACTTCATATCCAATCGCGACGCGTGCCCCTATTCGCTTTTCTGTCCAGTCACGATAAATGCGAGTAAAATAAAATCCACCGACCGAGAGACTGAAAGGGGAGTAGCCAAACAAATTGGGTTCCGTCCAATTGAGCGTGTACCGTTGTACTTGATTCCCTGGCACGAGCTCGGCCCGAAAGTTCTGGCCAGCACCTCGGAAAGCCCCGTTTAACAAATCGCTGGGACGACTAGGGAATTTTCGAATGTCAAAGTTGCGTTCCTCAAGAACGAAATTGCCTGCAACGCCTAAATCGCTGTTGACCGAACCGCCCACGGAGAATCGTCCGGTTTGACCTTCTTGAACATACACGTCGACCGGAATGTCCCGGATTCTGGGATTGTAACCGTACGGTGAGTTGTCCATGAATGGAGAGGTGGAGCCCAATTGCCAAGGCTCTTCCAGCGGAGGTGCCGTTTGTAGCGGCATGCCTGGCGGAGGCAACGGCTGATTGTTGTAGGTTGGCGGCGCAACATCTTGTTGATTGCCGTAGATTGGCAGATTCGGATTTGGACTTGGTTGGCCCGCATAAGCTGGACCGGAACCGTACGCCGGACCCGAACCATAGGGTGAACCGACAGTATAGCCAGAGGCTGGGCCATTTCCAGCATTAGGTTGAGGACCATAGCCGTAGCCGTAGCCAGGGCCAGGTCCAATCGCTTGTCCAAAAATCGGCGAACAAGGAACAGCCCACGATCCAATCGTTGCAAACAACGCTGCAACAATGCTAATCCTTCGACGATCGCGTTGCTTCATGGCAGGTTGGATTGGTTGGATTGGGCTTGGCATAGTTTGGATCTAGTCAACGGATGGCTTCGACTTCAATGCTCGCAACAGGAACGAGCCTCACTAGTAAGTCCTACAGGCAATAAATTAGCGATCGGAACCAAATTCTCGGTCAACGCCGGCTGGCGGTTCGATTCGAATGTTAGGGACGGTTCCCTGACTAGGGTCATTGTTGAAAATATTGAGGTACTTTAAGCGTCGTTCTGCGTTATCAATTTCAGGACCATTTGCAATGCTGCCAGGACGAATTTTTCCCAAAGGCTGCATGACAACACGTTCCTTGGTGTGGTCACCATCGATATGCACCCGTACTTCGCTGACTCGGTAAACGTCCCCCTCACCAACGTTGTAGACGACCTCCACCTCGTTGTTGGGTTGATAAACCAACTCACCGATCACCTCACAAAAGATGTGACCTTGTGCGCCGTACACATCTCGCAAGAACTTTTCGTCATTTTGCTTGTTGGGTTGATGGAACGGCTCGCCGGCTTTCAGTTTCATGTAGGGTAACAGTTCGCTGGGTTGATAGCGCTTGGTACCGACGATCGAAACCGATTTGATCTTGTAGCGTTGGCCTTCCGACACGACGAAGGTCAGATCGATGAAATCACCTCGGGTGTTGTAGTCTTTTCGAAATTCAACACGTGCATCAAAATAACCCAGTGATCGGTAGTACCCCATCAAGGCATCGCGGTCCGCTTCGATTTTGTAGTCGGAGGCTTTGTTGAACATGTACGAAGTCAGCCCGTGGCGAGCATCTCGGCTACTAATCTTGGTTTTTAGAATCTCGGTGGAGAAGGCCTGATTGCCGATAAACCGAATGCTGTTGAGCCTCTCGACGGGCCCCTCGTTGACGATGAACTCGACTTCGCGTTGGCCGGGTTTGAGCCCTTGAGCGATTTGGATGTCGACTTGATTCATCCCCTTGTCTTGGTACAGTTCGATGAGACGGGACTTGGCAGAGTTGAGGGAGATCGGGTCGAGTGGATCCCCTTTTTGAATCCCCGCATGTTTGCTCAACTGCCGGTCTTCGAGCCGTTGATTGCCGCGAAAAATGACCGCTTTGATGATCGGGCGCTCCTCCACAATCAAACGGATGTGAACTCCATCCGGTGCTTCGGTAAAGTACGGCGTAATCTTTTTGAACAAGTTAGTTCGGTAGAGCGTGCTGATGTCCCTATTGAACGTTTCTTTGTCAAAGTTTCGATCCTCACGCGATTGCATCGTGGACAAGATAAAGTTCTGCGAGATGCTGCTGTTTCCCTCAATATTGACGGACAATATGATCGCGCCATCCTTGGTCTCGCGGCCCTGCGGACCGCCGTTTTCGTACAATTTGTCTGCGAACTTTGGATCGACAAAGGCGGGTGCATTGCCGCCTGGAGCACCGCCACCCATCTGACCAAACGCCATCGACCCACTGACGATTAAGCTGGCAGGGATGACCATTTGAATCAACATTGCTCTTGGGCGGATCATGGTTGGCCTCGGTCGGATCGTAATTGGAACGGTTCTGCCACACTCAATACACAAAAGAACTTTCACAGAGCAACCTCAGCCCATCAAGACTTTAGTTTTTTCAGAGATTTTTGAGTAGAATGCGTCTTTCGTTCGACGAGAACCTGCCAAACAACCCTCCAAAACCCCTCATCTCACCCAATTTCCAGACTTGGATTCCCTATGTTTTTTCGCAATGAAGCGTTGCTCTGCATTTATGTCTACTTGCTCGCATCCCATTTCAATGCCTTTGCCGCAGATCCGGTTCGCTCGGACCGATTTACCCCGGCGGAGCCAAGTACACCACAGGAACTCTTCGGACAGACGATTCGAGCCTCGAACTTTCGAACGCCAGCCGAAGAACTGGCTGGGTTTCATGTTCCTGAAGGGTTTCAAGTGGAATTGATCGCCGCGGAGCCTACGATCACCAAACCAATGAACATGGCTTTTGATGCCGCTGGAAAACTTTGGCTTACCCAGTCCACCCAATACCCCTTTCCAGCCAAAGAGGGCGAAAAGGGAACTGACTCGGTCGTTGTCCTGGAAGACATGGACCACGATGGCAGCTTCGAATCATCGCGCATCTTTGCCGATGGACTCAATATTCCAATCGGGCTCCTGCCCTACGGTGATGGCGTTCTATGCTTCTCGATTCCGAATATTTTTTACTTGCGAGACACCGACCACGACGGCGTTTGCGACAAGCGTGAGCTATTGCTCGGGCCGTTCGATACCAGCCGCGACACGCACGGAATGGTCAATTCGTTGCGCATGGGAACGGACGGCTGGGTTTATGCGTGCCACGGGTTCAACAACCAGTCCACCGTTCAAGGCAAAGATGGACATGCGATCTCGATGACGTCAGGCAACGTATTTCGGTTTCGACCCGACGGCTCGCGTGTGGAGCTTTTTACGCAAGGGCAAGTCAACCCGTTCGGAATGGCCCAGGACAAATGGGGATTCTGGTACGCGGCCGATTGTCATAGCAAACCGATCTCGCAACTAATTCGCGGTGGATGTTACCCCAGCTTTGGCCGACCTGATGACGGACTCGGATTTGTCCCCCCCATGATGGACCACCTGCATGGCAGCACTGCGATCTCGGGACTTGCACACTCCAAAGACTCGCGATTTCCAAAAGCGTTTGATGACAATTTTTTTAGCGGTAACGTTATGACTTGCCGCATCAACCGAAATCATTTGACCTACCACGGTGCTACGGCAAAGGCAAACGCGATGCCCGATCTACTCACCAGCGACGATCCATGGTTTCGTCCAGTGGATTTGCAATTTGGTCCCGACGGTTGTTTGTACGTTGCCGATTTTTACAACAAAGTCATCGGCCACTACGAAGTTCCTCTCGACCACCCCGATCGCGATCGGAGAAGTGGTCGTATCTGGCGAATACGGTGGATCGGTGATGGAGAAACGATCAAGCGGGAGGTTGCAGCCAAAACGATCAACGACCCAGAATCGTTGTCCGCCATGCAGTCCTACCATCTTTACGCGACATTGGGGGCATCGAAAGACGATGAACCGAGTTGGCTTCTGGGTCAGTTGGCCCGCGAAGATCGTGCGGACGATCCTATTCTGAAACAGTCGATATTAATCGCGACGCGAGATATGTTGTCCAGAATTCGTCAACGGGATGAAGCTGCCTACGCTCGAACGGTGAAGGAGTTGTGCAGCGATAGTGTTCTTGATCTTGCCACCAAGCCGAGCACTTTGACGCTCGACGCACCTTACGTTCGCGCACTGACTCGCGTGTTGCTGGCTCTCAAAGACGCTGAGTCCGCCGCTGGTGTACTTTCTCTGTGCGAGAAACAATCCGTCATGACCGATTCCACTGTAGACCAACGTCGCGCCTTGGAGGAAACCATTCAGTCGATTGCGGACGTTGTAGACGAATCCAATATGGATCGATTCATGGCTCTCTTGGTTTCGACGAGCAACGATGCGGATGCCCATGCCGACCAACTGCTGCGAATTGCACGACGCCAAATGCAACAGCGCGGCAAAGTCCTCGGTAGCTTGGTGTCGCGTTGCCAAGAAATGGTTGGAGATCTCGCCAGTCAATGGTCGGCTGAATCCGAATCCTCTGCCAAAAATTCAATCGCGATGAAATTGATCAGTTGGTTCGGTAGATCCGCCAAAAATGATGATCGCAGAGATTGGCTACCAGAGTCGCGAGCGTTATCACCCAACCCAAACGGCGCAGGCAAGCGTGGCTTGTTTTTTAGTAGCTTTCCATTGGGCGAAAGCTATACCGGCACTTGGTCGTCCAGCCCATTCCTTGCTCCAAGTCAATTGGATTTTTATGTTGTGGGGCACAATGGGCTGCCAAGCAAGGATTCCCCCGCAAAGAACTACGTTTCCTTGGTGAGGCTCGACGACGCGGGCAACGTAGCGGAAGAGCTATTTCGCGAGCTACCGCCAAGAAGCGATATTGGCAAATGGGTTCACTGGGATTTGCAGAAACACGCGGGTGCCAACATTCAATTGCGTGTCGTGGATGGTGACTCGGCCGCAAGTTATGCTTGGATCGGCATCGGCGAAAGTTCCCTGGTTGGCTTAAATCCTGGTCCGAGTCGGGACAAGTGGGATCGCATCGTATCGGTCGTGGCGTTGTGTGGGTTTCCTAGCCAACCGGCCAGCCTCGAAAAGATTTCCACCCTGATGCGTTCCGAGAGCACCGATTGGATCAGCCGTTTTCGACTTCATCGTCTCCGCGACAAGAACGCCCATGCGGAGATTGTCGAGTTGGCCGATTTTGCGGTGGAACAAAACTGGACCGATCTGTTTGGGCTTCTTTCGATCGACACGAAAAAAACACCGGCTTGGGATTGGAGCATCGAGCAGGAGCATATCCTTAGGTTCGGCGAAGCGATCTGCAAACGCTGTTCCTACCAAGAACAGGAACGACTGCTCCTCAGGCTGTCAAAACACCGCGCAGCCATCAGTCTCATTGCCTCGCTTTGCGAGAGAGGGGCTCTGTCTCGCGATGCGTTGCGTGTGTTGCCTAAGAGTTGGTGGGAAAGCTTGCCACACGAAAGCATCACCCGATTGGAGGCGCTTCGTCCAGAACCGAACCCGTCGTCGAACCGACTCACGGTCGTGGAGAGCAAAGCGTCGGCGATGGAACACTTGGCGGTGGATCTCCAAGTCGGGGCGAAGCAGTTTGCAGACCGCTGCGCAGTGTGCCACAAGCTTGGGGAGCATGGCAAAGTGGTCGGGCCTCAATTGGAAGGGGCGGGTGCACGTGGCATATTGAGGCTATGTGAAGATATCCTCTGGCCGGATCGCAATGTCGACGAAGCGTTTAAGATGACAATGATGGTGCTCGATGGGGGCGAATCCGTAAGCGGGCTTGTCAGCGATCGAACCGCGGAGTCGCTATTGCTAACCGATCAGACCGGCAAGCAACGGCGAATCTTGCTCAGCGATATTGTGCACGAGAAACCAAGCAAACTATCGTTGATGCCGGGGAACTTTGATGAGCTGATGACCGATGCCGAGCTCGCATCGTTGATCGGTTATCTGCGAAACACAGCCAGTGTGGCACGGCACTCCGTGCCGTGATTTGCGATTCGTTTAACCGCGAGCCAACGGCGACGGCAGGCACTCCTCGCGCCGTCGCCTTCGGCTCGAGATTAGACGATGTCTTAACTATGACTAATGCTTTGTTAATTCTAAAAAGTGGGGTAGGCATCCTGCCTGCCAATCAGAACGACACGCAAAACCCGCAAGCTGAAAGCTTACCCGCCATCGCTTCGTAAGCGACCGTCTTGCCATCAATTACAATGGAATGGGTGGTGGTTACGATCGTTTCTTTTTTGGGCGCGTCCTTGTCGGTTTCGGATTTCTTTTCTTTGGATTCGCCAACCGTCTTGGTTTTCTTGGATTCAGCGGCTGGCTTTTCTTGTCCCCAGATTGGTGAGGAAATGGCAGAAAAAGTGAGAACCCCACTCAGAAAAACTCGGAGTAACCCGGCAGGCACAACTGTCATCTTGAAACGATCTTAAATGAGTACACGCTTCACGAACAAAACCGAGTTACCATTCTGATCTCCGAAGTGAGTATAAGCTAGTGTATTGCCCGTTTAGATTTTCGGGATTATAAAGTGGCGTAAGCTTCCAGCTTGCGATTTCCAAAGGTCGATTCGATAGGTCGATTCGACTGTTTCCGATTTTTTCAAACATGAACTGGGTTCCAACACTTTTTTCGCATCCCGTTTTCCTAGGTGTCCTGGCCCTCTACGTGGGCCTTTGGTCCTGCCAGAGCAGAGCCTAGAGTAAGACTACAAAGGGGCGAGTTTGTCGCTTCTTGAAATGGACTTGATCCAACGTCCATCTCGTAGGTCGGTCTTCGACTGTTTCGAGGGGATCGCGGTTGAAGTTCGCTGATGGCCTCTTGTCCGATAGTCATAGACCTGAGTTGTCAGGGGAGTCGCCAGCGCTTCCTTTGGATCGGCACCATAGGTATCGCGGTTTCCGGCTTCTTGCTCGTTGAGAGATGTAGATGAATCGTTGACCGGTTTCCTAATTTGCAAGTTGCCTTCTAATCCTTTCAACGTTTCGACGGATGGTTTGGGTACAAGCAAATGACGTTGAAATGCAGGTGGCAAATCGATCGATTCGATTTTGCTTTTATCGGTCACTTCGTTTTTGGTCGGAGTCGGCGAAATGACGTCCGTGTGTCCCACCAGACTTGTGTGTCCCGCCAGGCTAACTGGCGAATGGTTCGGTTTCGGGGAATCGGTTTGGCCTTGGGCGATTTCCTTATTCGTCGGAATACCTGGCAACATTTTTATGGTTGGATCCGAAATGGTTGTTCCACCTTCGCGTCCCTCAAAACGCGAGATGAGACTCAGTCGACGAGGTACTCCACCAACCTCGCCCCATGGAATCCAAACACTATACGAAGGACCCATCGACGTCTTGCTCATGTGCGTCTTGAACTGATCTGCGGTGAAGACAAATTTTCGTAGTGGCTTTTGATCGGACGGAGCGTTGTCATCGGCGTCGAAGACATACACGGCAAAACTGCCGTCTACCTCTACGGGGTCCGTTTTCTCCTTGCCGTAAAAATAAACTCGACCGCCGAAGCCTCGCACTCCGGGTTGGTTGGGTTGATGCAGAACCGAATCGGTCCAAACCGGCAGGATACGATCTGGAACCGTTTTGGTTGTGTCTTTTTGCCAGGGCCAAGCCGCCGTGGACGCTTTTGGTGCAAACTGACAGCCAGCGTTGAATAGAAGCGGTGCCATGCAGAGCAGGCTGAACGTGCAAACACGCAATTTCGAGATGGATTTCGCTACCAGCATCAGCGACCTCCAGTTGCAAGCGTATTGGCTTGACCGCGCGAAACTTGGTTTCTCGAGTCATTTCCACTGGCTTGAAAGTGGGCCGGCTCTACAGGCGAAGGAATCGATTCCAGAGAGCGGAGCGGACCTCTGGCTGGGTCATTCATCAATGGTGGCCCAACAGTTGGCACCTCCTTCGAAGGACGCAATTGTGAGCCTCTAGGATCGATATCGGGGTAGACAACATCCACGTCTTCTTGTTTCATCATTTCGATAGCCATGTCTGTTCGTGGATAGACATCGCCATGAATCTCAAAGATATCCGCTTCACACCAACTTATCCTTGCAAATTCCGCTTGCTTGAGACGTTCCATGTCACCTTGAGAACGAACCACATGGGGCGTCAAGATGATGATAAGTTCCGTACGCAGCGTCTGATTGAAGTCGTAGCTGAACAGATGTTTCAAGATAGGTAGATTTCCTAGCCAAGGAACTTGGCGATGCTGCGTATTCGTGCTTCGGGAAATCAAGCCGCCAAGGATGATCGTCTCTCCGTCGGCCGCGCTCACGGTGGCTTGGGCCGTAATGGTATCGATACGCGGTGAACGGATCACGGTACCGTTGTTGGAGGTCGACACCGGAATACCTTCGCTTTCGGGTCCGACTTTGGATTTCTCTGCGTCAATCTCCATGACGACATTTCCCTCCGGACTGATGCGAGGAGTCACGCCTATGATTAGACCAACGTTGACATCGATGAGACCATTGGTTGTACCGAATTGAGTGACATTCGAATTGGAAATGCGTGGCACGCGTTGCCCTACTTGGATAAAGGCCTGCTGGTTGTCGAGCGTCAAGACTTGCGGTCGGCTTAAGACTTCCAAGCGTTTCGAGTCTTGCAGCGCACGCAACAGGAAACTGACGTTTTCGCTGCTCGCCGATAGAACCAGTCCGCCAAATCCTAAATCTTGATTGCTGCGACCAACAGAGAAGTTCGAGATTCCTTGGCCAGCAACGCGATTGGAATTAAACAGCGCCTTGTCGGAGCCACTGTTGCCCAGCGGTGTGCCTGAGTTGAAATTGAATCCCGGGGTATTACTCGTATTGGCCCCGAGCAAACTGCGATCGAACAGGATCGAGTCTTGAAGCCCCAATTCAACGCCGAATTCGTCGGTATTGCTGAGAGTTATTTCTGCAATCATGACTTGGATCATGACCTGTGGCGGCTGCTGGTCGAGTTGCTCGATCAAGCGACTGATTTCTTCGTAGTAGCGGGGAGTAGCGCTGAGAATCAATTTGTTCTGCACCGGTTCCGGCACAACCACGACTTCCCGATCGATCTGCTCAAACGGATTGTTTGCTCCTGGAGCCGCAATCTCAACTTGTCGTTTGCTTCGAAGGAACTCGTTGATAGCAAGTGCGACGTCGACCGCTGGAGAGTTTTTGAGCTGGTAGACGGTGCTCTTACGTTGCATTTTGTCCCCTTCATCCAGTCGCAAAATCAAGGCTTCGACGATTCTCAGATCCCCCTCCGAGCCGACAACGATGACGTTGTTGCCGCGTGTATCGACGGTGAACCGAAGGGGCATCAGCGCCGTCTCGTCGGGTGCACTGGAAAGTTGTGGCGAGGTTGGCGTCCCAGCCCCTTGGGCAGGGAGCAAAGCTCGAAGCGTCTCCACCAAAGCTGCCGCGTCACCGTTTTTCACAGGGAAGATCTTGATCTTGGCTACCATCCCAGGTGTGTCGAGTTGTTCGATTAACTGAGCAATCAAAGGCAAGGTGGCTGGTGGACAAGAAACCAACAGCGTGTTATTGCGTTCGTTTACAGTGATCTGGTTTGTCCCCAAGGTGCCGCTGGTGGCTACGGTCCGCCCGTCTTTGTCAAGTAGTTGAATGCTCGCCCCCGGTCCTGTCGTAGAGGTTGTGAGAGCTTGTTGAAGCGATTTTGCGATGTCCGCAGCCAAACTATGTCGCAACGGAAAAATGCGTGCTTGCTGCATCAACGCGCCTTTCGGAACGTCAAGCTGGGAGATGAGCCGACGGATTTCAAGAAGGTCACGTGGTGGTGCGTGCACAACGATTGCATTGGTTCGATTGTCCACCATGGACTGAATGACTGGGGCCAGACCTTCGCGATTGAGAAAAAAGGTTCGGAGTTGGGTTTGGAGTTCGGTCGCCGAAGCGTGTTGCAATTGAATCACTTCGAATTGCGCGTCTGGCGACGCTGGCTGATCTAGTTTTGTGATCAGATCCTTGGTTGCAGCCACGGCTTCTCCCCATCCGATCAATAAGAGCGAGTTCGGCTTTCCAAGCGGGGTCACCGACACCCGGCCTTGTACCGATCCGACCAATTTTTCTTGCATGGCGGTGATTAGTTTTGCAATTGCAGCCGAACCGGCATGCTGCAATGCAACGACCTCTATCTCCGGTCGCGTGAGGCGGCTGGCTTCGTCCAATCGCTTGATAATTTCGGTTAAGTCCGATAGCTGTTGATCGCGTCCACGCAAGATAATTGCATCGATCTCTGGCAACATCTCGATTTGGACCCCTTCAAACTGTGGAAGGGGCAAGCTGGTCGGAGCGTTGGGCTTATCTTGGACGGGCTTGGCTGTGTTGTTTGGCGTCCCAGGAGTTATTGGCAGAGGCGCCGGCGTCACTGCTTGTTGCATGGACGCAAATCGCATCGGGCTGCTTTTGGTTGAGGCGGTCGGACTCGAAAATCTTGTTAACGAAGCTTGCCCATTGTCATGCAACGGAAGGATTCGTATCGCTTCTTCGGGCCGAAGCATGGCAAACGTAGTAACCAGATTGGCAATGTCGTTCGCCAAGGCTTCGGGGCCCTCGATTCGCAAACGGTTCTCGGCAGGGCGGAACTCGAACGTTGCTCGCCCGGAATTCAATTGCAATTCGTGTTTGCTTGCATTCGAAGGATCAACGCGTACGTACTTTTGAAAAAGACTGGTGAGCGATTCATGGACGTAAGCCGCTCGCGATGCCGAAACGTCCACATCCCGTCGAATAACCATGTAGAGGGACTGGCTTGCGGGTGCCGTCGGCGTTTGGGCCGTAGCGAATGGTGTCGGTATCACGAAAAGGAGCATTGCACAAGCAATTTCGCGGGTCTTACTCATGCGCATCAATGCAACCTTACTACCTTTTCACGGGCGCTCTATCACTTATTTCAAACACAATGAATCGACGAAAAGTACACCGACGCATTCACGCTGACGCATAATCGGACGGGCAAGCCGGACCATATGGGAAAAATTGCCCTGGGGTCAAGTTCAATGCACTAAATGCGATCGAAGACTTCCGGCGGTACCCCGATCGGCAGAACTCGAACCTCTCCCAGAAATGCAACCGCACTGGATTCCGCGAACCCAGGCTTTTTGGCCACAAAAGTCAAGGAAGTGTCGGCTTGAAACGTGGGATCGGAAGGCTCGCCAGTTTCCGCATCGAGCCCGGTGGGAATATCAATCGCGACGCGCTGAACCGAGGCCGCGTTGACCAGTCGCAGTACGTCTGCCATGAGTGCACGCGGCTTGCCGGTCGCGCCGGTACCCAACAGTGCATCAATGACGACAAGGCTACTTTCACAGTCAGATCGCAATTGAATCCAGGCCTTTTCCAATTCAGCCGTAGAGAGTCGGTCGCCGATCCAAGTGACAGAAATCTTGGTGAGTTCGACAATTCTTAAGTTCGCATCGGCGTCCTGCGATAGTTTGCCCCGTTCCGCTACCATCCAAAGACGTACTCGATGCCCCATCGCATGCAGATGTCTTGCTATCACTAGTCCGTCCCCGCCGTTATTGCCCGGCCCACACAAGACGACGACACCACTAGATCGATTCAGCCTCGATCCGATGAAATCCGCGCAACCTCGACCAGCGTTCTCCATCAACACGAGACTGTTCATGCCAAAGTCCAGCACGGCAATCGCATCCACTTGCCGAATTTGAGCGACTGTGAGCACGCTTGGTAGCTTGGTGAAGGAAGGTTCAGCGAACATCGAAACAGCTTTTCTTACAACGGAGGAAACCGAAGAGGCATTTGGCGAGCATCCTTCGAGACGCCTGCCTTCCAACGAATAATTTAGCTCAAAATCGATTTCGGAAGACGCCCCGAATGGGGCATCAACAACATAGCCTAGGGCAGAGCGTTGCGACGAAACGTCGCGACGCGCCGCCCTGGGAAACCGCAAAACGTCAAACATTGCCCTGGGGAAAAACAAAACATTTGCGTCAACGATGGTTTATTCGATTCGCTCACCACAACACCAAAAAAAATGAAAAATCCCGATAAATTGCCTTGCATCTCGGTGGAAACCGATAGTTCGCCTTGACTTGTTTTAGGGAACGAGGCTGGGCCTATTGCATTCCGCTTTGGCTTGGTCTAAACCTGGAGGTAGTTTCTGTCAGCATTCCTTTACACACTTGTTTTTCCATGAATCATTCTGCCGCGCCTGGTTCCGCAACTGCCCATTCTCTTACGGACCATGACGTGCAGGCCATCGACCACCTGCGAACGGCCTATTCTCAATTTGCCGCCGAACTCGGAAAAGTCATTGTCGGGCAAAAAGCCGTCATCGAACAACTGGCGATTTGCCTTTTCGCTCGCCGCCATGCGCTGCTGATGGGGGTGCCAGGCCTAGCAAAAACGCTGCTGGTGAGCAAGATCGCGGAAACCATGTCGCTGGGATTCAGTCGCATCCAATTCACCCCTGACCTGATGCCGATGGATATTACCGGCACCGACATCCTCCAAGAAACGCAGGAAGGTCGCCGCGAATTTCAATTCATCCAAGGCCCGATTTTCTCGAATATCATCTTAGCGGACGAAATCAATCGCGCTCCGCCTAAGACCCAAGCGGCCTTGCTCGAAGCCATGCAGGAGCAAAGGGTCACGGTTCTCGGCAAGTCCTTTGAACTCACGTCTCCGTTCATGGTTCTTGCAACACAGAACCCAGTTGAACAAGAAGGGACATATCCGCTGCCCGAAGCCCAGCTCGATCGATTCATGTTCTTGGTCGAGCTGGATTATCCAAGTGAAGCAGAGGAAATTCAAATCGCGCGTACTACTACCGGTGACGATCTGGTGAAACTCAATGCGTTGATGGGTGCCGATGAAATCATCGCACATCAACGCTTGGTTCGACGCATACCTGTACCGGACCATATTTACAGTTTCGCAGCCCGTCTGGTTCGCAAAACACGACCGCTAGGGGACACGGCTCCAGCCTGGCTAAAGCCTTATGTCAGTTGGGGGGCTGGCCCGCGAGCCGTTCAAAATTTGATTCTAGGGGCCAAGAGTCGCGCTGCCCTTCTCGGCAGCTACATGGTTCGGATGGAAGATATTCAGGCGGTCGCCCGACCGGTCCTAACTCACCGGATCATTACGACCTTTGCTGCCCAAGCCGAAGGCATGACGGCCAAGAAAATTGTAGAGCGTTTGGTTCAGGAAATGGAATAGGCTGACGCTTTACGTATGCTCCCAATCACTCGTTCCTTTCTTGACCCACAAGTTCTTTCGCGTCTGTCTGCCGTGCCGCTCATGTCGCGGCACGCTATGCAAGGCAATATCTCTGGCCGGCACTCCTCTCCCCATCGCGGCTCGAGTGTGGAGTTTGCCGAATATCGAAAGTACGTGCCAGGCGACGACTTGAGACGTCTCGATTGGCGTGCCTTTGGTCGAACCGACCGATATTACGTTAAGGAGTTTGAGGCCGATACGAATCTACGATGTTGTGTCGTCGTCGACACGAGCGGATCGATGGCTTATGCCTCCAAAGGGCAAACCACCAAGATCGAATACGCCAGGCAAATCGCAGCATCGATGGCCTATTTGGCGGCCCAGCAAGGGGACGCAGTTGGCTTGACCTGCGTTGCCGAAAGGATTGTGCAGAACATTCCGCCACGGCGATCCGCTGCTCACCTCAAGGTGATTCTCGATACGCTCGAAAATGCCATGCCAGCGGGAGACACTCAACTGCCTGCCATTTTGAACGAGTTGGCCGAAACGGTCCGACAGCGAGCGCTCGTAATCATTATCTCTGACTTCTTCGTGGATCCAGCAATATTGAAGGGCTGCTTTGAGCACCTTCGATTTCGCAAACATGATGTGGCAGCCTTTCATTTGCTAGATCCGCTTGAAATGGAGTTCGCTTTCACGCGTCCGGTTCGCTTTACGGATATGGAGGGTGGACCACCCTTGTTTGTCGAGCCCACCGAGATTGTGGACCGATACCATCGAGCATTGAAAACGTACTTGACCGATTTGCAACGCATCGTGCTGGAGACGGCAGTCGACTACCACCGCGTGATCACCAGCGAAGCGTACGAGCATCCGATGATGCGGTTCCTCGTCGGACGAACTCGTGGCCGGGGTGTCCGATGAATTTTATTCAACCCTGGATTTTATTGGCTTTACCGTTGATTGCAGTTCCGATCATCATCCATCTGGTCAATCAGAGGCGCTTTCAAACGGTTCCTTGGGCGGCCATGATGTTTTTGATGCAGGCCAGTCGCATGTCGAGTGGCTACACCAAGCTTCGGCAATGGCTCATTCTGTTGATGCGAGCGTTGGCCGTCGCTTGCCTCATTTTTTTCACGTCTCGGCCATTGGCCAGCGGATTGATTGGGTTGCTGGGTAGTCGATCGAGTGAAGTTGCCATCGTGCTGTTGGATCGTTCGCCCAGCATGCAGGAAACGCAAGCAGGCACGGGCATCACGAAGCTTCAAGCGGCGTTGTTGCAACTTTCCAACACGCTCAAGACCCTGGGAGTACAGCGAGTCGCGGTGTTCGATTCTGCTCGCGACAAACCGATTGAATTCGAATCGCCCACCAGCATGATCTCCGATCCTTCCTTGGTTGGCAACGGAATGACCAGCGACATTCCTGGGATGCTTGAGCGGGCGTTGCTCTACATCAAGAACAACCGGGCTGGAAACGTCAACGTCTGGATTTGTTCGGACATGCGCGAGAGCGATTGGCGAAGCCGCGATGGCAGATGGGCTGCCGATCGCGAAGGCTTTATCGGACTGCCACAAGAGGTTCGTTTTCAAGTTTTGGACCTTGGTCCGGCCTCGAATGAAAACCGATCGATACGAGTTGTGACTGCCAAGCGAGTCAAGGGGACGCAGGGAGTGGAACTTTCGCTTAGCTTCAAGATCGAGCGAACGCTTGGCTCCACTGCCCCGACGGCGTTGCAGATTCCCGTCGAGGTCGAGGTAGGTGGTGCTCGCAGTGTGGTCAACGTCGACTTGCAGTCAGAGTCGGCAGAAGTCAACGACTACCGGATTGCTCTATCGTCGGAAAACGACAACGCCAGTCTTGACAAGGGGTGGGGATTGGTTCGAATTCCTGGGGATACCAATTCCGCCGACAACACCAGCTACTTTGTTTATGAAAAACCACCCGCCAGGCGAACGGTTATCGTGAGTGACAACCCTCGCGTCATCGAGGCCATCGAATTGTGCACGAACATCTCGCCTGAGCAAGCGATTGAGTGCGAGACCGAAACGGTCGCCTCCTCGCAGTTGGACTCGATCGATTGGAATACGGTTGCGTTGGTGGTTTGGCACGAGCAATTGCCGGAAGGCCGATCGCTAGAGTTGCTAACGCTATTCGTTGCAGAAGGTGGACAAGTGTTGCTCTTCCCGCCGGAAACACCCAATGATACCGTTGCGCTCGGGGTGCAATGGACCGGTTGGCAGAGCTTGGATGCGAACCCGAACGCGGGACCTGAGACTTCCGAGACGGATCCAACGCTCGCCAGGGTAAAGCAATGGCGAAATGACTCGGAACTGTTAGGAAACACGCTCAACGGTGCTCCATTGCCGGTCGGGCAACTTGGGATTAAACGTATCTGCAAATTAAAGGCGGAAGGAACCGTATTGGCGGCGATGAACGACGAGTTGCCCCTGCTGATGCGGATCGACGCGGCTGGTTCGGCCAAGAGCGGAGTCTACGTTTGTACTACGACTCCTTCGTTGCGAGATTCGACCTTTGCGAGTGACGGCATTGTGATGTACATCGCGATCCAACGGGTATTGGCGGCTGGTTCGGCAAGAATCGGTTCGACTCGAATGGTAACGGTTGGTCAGCCTGCAGGGGCACTCTTTGAAAACTCGACACAAACCGCAGGCGATGCGAATGTTCTGTCCAATCAGTTTGCGCAGCATCCAGGCGTCTATCGCAGCGAGCTTTTGGTCGCTCAGAATAGGCTTGGGGATGAAGACAGCGGCAAGTTGGTTCCAGCCGAAACACTCTCCAGTTTGTTTGGAGCGTTGAACTGGTCTCGCATCGAGGTGGGAGCATCGGCTAGGAGCTTGGTCCAAGAGATCTGGCGATGGTTCTTGATCAGCATGCTGGTCGCGATGGTGGCGGAAGCGATTCTATGCATGCCAAAGCGGCGACAAGCGATTGTAGTACGTTAGCGAATGTCGCCTTTCGCTCCGCGAAAGTGCGCCCTGTCACCACACATTTGCGGAGCAAAAGGCGACAATGACACCACGATTCAATGTTGTGCTTTATCAGCCCGAGATCCCTCAAAACACGGGGAACATCGGTCGAACCTGTGTCGCCCTGAACGCCAAGCTTTGGATCGTACGCCCGACCGGTTTTCGATTAGATGACAAGCAATTGCAGCGAGCGGGCTTGGACTATTGGCAGCATCTGGATTGGGAATCGGTGGATTCATGGATCCACTTGCTCCCCATGCTGCCAAAGGAGCGAACTTGGTTCTTTACAAAATTTGCATCGCGAAGTTACTCGGATGCAGTTTTTCAACTAGGCGATTGGCTTGTTTTTGGAAGCGAGTCGAGTGGTCTACCCGATTCGGTGCGGGAGCAGTTTGGATCGCAATGCCTGTCGCTGCCGATGATCGGACCGGTACGCAGTTTGAATTTGTCGGTTGCGGTTGGAGTAGGGCTTTTCGAAGCGCATCGGCAAACCATGAACGCGATTAGAATGGATTAGGTCGCATTCAGAGGCTGTGATTCCTTACGCTGAAAGCGTTGAACAACATAGCCCAGGGTCGCGAAGCGCACCCTGGGTATAGGTGAAAAAGCACGTCCAAACCCCAGCGGGGTTTAATATGCGATGATTGTTAAAGCCCGCACTCCGTCGTGCCGTCCGCGCTCGGGCACCGTTACTCAATCAATCGCGGCTTGCCGCTCCAGCCTAGCTTTTCTCGAAGGGCATGGTAGTCGTCGTGCCCGGGGATGCTGATCATCTGGAAAGTGTCATCGGCTCTTGAAATTTGCACGCGAAGCTCGCGGCTAAAGTGACACACTACACGTCCATCCACCACCACACTGGCCGTCGGATGATCGACTCGAATCTTGAGGTCAAATATCCGATCTGCCGTGTCCACCACCGGACGCATCGTCAAGGTATGAGGGCTGATCGGACAGATCACGAAAGCTTGCAGATTGCGGCGAAGAATGGGACCACCTGCAGAAAGATTATGAGCGGTTGAGCCGATAGGGGTACTGACGATGAGACCATCGCAGGCATAGGTAGTGGCCAGCACCGAGTCGATAACCAAATCGATGTACATCATTGTGTAGGGTGGTCCACCGAGCACCGAGACCTCGTTGAGTCCGATGATCGAATGCAGCAGCATGTCTCCTTGATAGACTTGGCACTGCAACATTAAGTGGTTGGTCACCGAAAAGTTTCCGTTGCAGACCTCAGGCCAGATGTCGGCGAATTGCTTTGGTGAGATGGCGGCAAGAAACCCGAGTTTACCGAGATTGACACCCAGAACCGGGCGCTGATTGTGACACATCTGACGAGCCGACTGCAGAATGGACCCGTCACCGCCGAGGACGACGACAAGGTCCGATTCGCACGTTTCGAACTCGTAGGAAAAACTCTTGTCGACCGCCACGATCTCGGCACACCGCTCGATGATCTCGATCATGCTCTTGAGCTCCTGTTCGACTCGGGGTCGATTCGGAGCAGCCAGAACCACCACGCGGGGTCGTGATCTGCCATCTCGAATCCATCCCCAAGATGCAGGATTGTTCACTAGCTAAACTCCTGCATGTTCTGCATTGGAGTATTTTTCGTTGAGCGTTTTGCAGGTTTTGGCGATCCCCGACGGATCCAACGACAGTTCCTTAAGCAACTCGTTACGATCGCCATGCTCGATGAATTGATCTGGAATCCCCAGCGTTCTGAGAATGCGAGTGTCCCATCCGTGAGCGCAAGCGGCCTCGAGAACTGCCGAACCGAAACCACCCATGAGTGCCCCCTCCTCGACCGTCACGACGAATCGGCACTCTTCGAAAACTTGAGCCAACATCACCATGTCAATCGGCTTGATGAAGCGAGCATTGATTACCGCCACGTCGAGTCCGTCCTTCTTTAGGATTTCGGCAGCCGAAATCGCTTGTTGCAGTATCGCACCGCAAGCGATGATGGCACCGTCGGTCCCCCAATGAATCACTTCGGATTTTCCAAGTTCGATCGGTTGGACGGGCCGCTCGAAGGACTGGGCCGTTGTCTTTGGATAGCGAATGGCG
>JANPNA010000213.1:0-17268 GCA_031427235.1 Pirellula sp. | reverse complement strand
GAAAACAAGCCAGGGGCTGCTTCGGTAGCCCCTGACTTCTTTCGAGCATGTCGGCTTGTTTTTTGAGTAATGCGAAAAATCCAAAGCGCTGACGCGGAGCTATATCAAGCGATTTTTACCCACAGATTCTGCGGACGAGCCCCATTTTTTTTTGTTGGCGTTCGCCGAGAAGTGTCCTATTGCTTAGTAATTTAGGCTGCCACTAATATAGAAGTTAGCACCCGGTTGATACACAGCTAAACCGCTGGATGTTCGAAAGTCGAAATGCTCGCGATAACGCAAATCAAACATGTTTTCTACGCCCGTAGCAATTTGTAATCCCCTGATTTTAGGGACCCTAAAAATAGCGCGTGTATCCCAAGTTGTAAAACCCGATGTCGCGGTTTCAAGCAGGCTTGTCGCAATGCGATCCTGATTGTCAACGATTCTAGCAGATACATCTATAATCCATTGCATCGTTGGACTATTATCATGGAAACGTAAACCTATCCTCGTCTCCACCGGCGGCATACTAGGCAACGGTTCTGATGGGCTGCCGATGATCCCACTAAAGGCCCCTCGTATTTCCCCAGCAACTTTCCGGCTTGAAACAACCGCGTTGCCGTTAGAAGTCGCGAAACGTCCGTTGCGAGTTCTGTCTCGGCCATCGACTATCCGAACGTTTGCAAATGGAGTCACAGGACTGTTCGGTAACAACTCGCCGAACCACTCTCCTCCCAGTATCGTAGCAAGTTCGGTGTTTACGTATCGTAAGCTCACTTGTCCAACATTTCCAACGGGCGGCACGTAGTTTACTCGCGTGTTTTCATAAGTAATATAGTCTAGCCCCCATGCGTGAAATACACGAAATCCCGTCTTGATTTCATCGATAGCAAACTCCGATCCAATGTCTACTTGAAATAGCCTCTCTTTGGCGAGAGCTGGATCACCGGTGACGTTGTTCAAACCATTCTGCAACAGCAACATGAATGGCTGGGCAGCGTAAAGTTCCGTGAGCGTTGGCGCACGCTCAGCATACCCGGCGTTGAGCGTCGATGTGACCGCGTCGCTCGAGTCATATCGCAACGATAAAAAAGCGCTCCCCAACCCAAAGGAACGACTGTAGTCACTTGTTCCCACAATGTTCGCGTAACTGGCTGGAAAGAACCCAATGCCAACACCCGCCAACTTGCTTGGATCATCGTCGATCTGGCTAGCAGCATAATCGACGCGAACACCAGCATTCACTCCAACGCGGTCCCCAATCTCCTCCTTGTAGTCTGCAAATATACCTGGATTCGCAATAAAGGACCGCGGTATCGGCGAATTGCGATTCGTAAACGGCAGAGGGAAGCCTAAGGTAGTTCCGCTCGAAATCTCGTTCAACTCTTGCTTGACCCATCTCAGGTCATGTCCGAGGGATAACTGATAACCATCACTCCTTAAATCACCCATCACAAGCGATTGTCGGTATCCTGTCGACATGGAATCGACGTCCGTCGTACCGGTATAATCAATCTCTACGAGCACTGGAAAATAAGGACTTTTCCGTGGGTTCAACGCGCTCCCCTCGAAACATGTCCGGTTATACCAAGCATTAGTCACGACCGAATCCCAACCACCGAAATGGCGATGAGTATGGGTTACGTCATATCCATCGGTAACCAAAAAATCGATATCGAACACATAACCTGGAAAAATGACGTCCGTTTGATCGAGTCGCAAAACGCCAATCTCAATCGAATCTTCTCGCCAATCTCGACCTAATGCTAGAATCATTTCTTGTGAATTGTAGCTCGAGGGAACCGCCAAACGGCCCGCCCCCGCTCGGTAGTCATCGCCAGACCTAACCGCATAGTTGAATCGAGCGCCCCAGTCTGCTGCCCCTGCTCGCACTTCTTGTTGTGCAAAAAATTGATTGCCATTCACTTTGTATTCCAGATCGCTCGCACCATGCAACTCTGGCCCATTGATATAACGAGGTGATGTGAGCAACTGAACGTCTGTGAAAGCGAAGCCTGGACCATAGACAACAGAGTATGGACCAGGAACAATATTGACACTCGAAATTTGACGAGAATCAAATTTGCTTAGAATCGTATCCAAATCCGCTCGCGCCGGAACCCAATGCGATCCCGATGCGGCAAGCGAACCAACGCGTGAACCTCGGATGCGTGGATCGCTTACCACAGGCGTCTTTGCCTGTACGCCAACGCTTAGCGCAGAGGAAGACTTTTTGAGTAGACTGCCAACATCAGTAGTCGAAAGTGACAGGGACTCCTGCCCCGAAATAATATCCTTTGTGGGAAAGGTTTTGTTAACGTCCCCGCGACCCTGTGTTCCCGCTCCAATTGTTTGGCCAGTCCGAAACGTCATCGGCGTTGATAGCCTTGTTCGAGACTCTTCAGCTGCATTGATGCGAGGCTCAATGAACGGAGTCGGCTGCATCATAGACGCCAACTGAACATCGTCCGAACGTTTGTCGAATTCATCGACTTGGGCAAAAGCCGCAATCGAAGAGTTCCAAATTGCAATCCAACATAATAGGATCGCGAGTTTTAGGCTTTTCGTAGCGCTCAGCGTAAATTTCACGTTGCTTACCTGGGCGAAAGGGTCTTCGGATTCGGCCGTCCCCTTATAGTCGTCAAATCCGTCAAAGTTCGCCAATCGAGATCAGCCAAACGTTAAAGTCATCGTAAACTACCAATCGACTCTTGCCAGCGCTTGAGGTCCTGATGAAACGGTTGCTCCACCGCCAATTTCTCTCGCATCCGTTCCATTAGTTGTTCAGCAACCGAAAGCTTTCTTTGACTGAACGCAATCAATGCTTGCATTCCTAAGTCCTCTGTTGATACTTCATTCGCAACACGAATCGACTCAAACAACTGCTTGGCTGCATCCCCGAAACCCAATCTCGCCTTGCATTCCGCAGCCATGCGAACAAAAGTAGCATTCTTTGGCTGCAGCGAATATGCGCGACCGGCGAACACATCCGCTTCGTTCAGATCGACCAATGTGGAATCAGGACAATTGACCCGATAGTAGGCAAAACTCAGAGAATATTTCCCATTTGTCGGATAAATTTCCGTTAGCTTTTTCATTCGCTCAATTGCTGACTCGAACAATGACTTTCCTCGAGCAAATCCTCCAAGATCCCACTCTAAAATTCCTTGTCGCCACTCTACTTCTGCAAGCGAAGACGCATAGTCCGGATGCATCGAGGCTTCGGACATATCCAATTCGATCAGCTGCCCAAACGTCTTGCGAGACTCACTAAACATCTCACTCGATTCCGCAAACATTTCTTTTCGTAAATATGCCTGCCCCAATTGGCCTTGGACTGTTGCCATCTTGAATGCGTAGTTAGGTAATCCGCCCGATTCTTGGAAAATGCGATCGTAAAGGTTGTAGCTCCGTATGAGCGTATCGACGGCTAATTGTGCATCTGGATTCGTGTAAAGCTCGGACAGTCCAAGACCGCTCAACGCCGTTGCCAACCCATCTCCAACCCTCTGGATTTGTGGATAGGAACGGAATAGCCTTTCATACTCTTCGCTCGCTAACACCATGCGTTTCTTTGCCTCAATCGGAAGCTTTTGATCCAGCAGCAACAAGCCAATGTCCGCTTCCGTTGCCGCTACCGATTCCGCAAAGGCAAGACTATCTGGCCAATCCAGCTGCAATTGTTGAAATGCAGCTAGTCCAACCAAAAGGTCGGCTAATGCATTCTGAAAATCCCCCTCGCGTCTCCGAAGCGTCGCACGTGAAATCTGCATACTCGCTTGAACAGACCTTAGCTCGCGATCGAAAGGCTTTTCGGACATCATTTTTCGGACGCCGAGCAGTCCAGAATCCAAATATTCTATCGCATCGGCGGTACGACCCAATTTACCCAGTGCACGGCTCATGCTCTCGTGGGCTTGCATACGGGCCAATTGCAATTTGTGGTCATTCGGCCAATCAGCTCGGTCAAACGCATCGAACGCATCTTCTATCAACCGAATCGATTCAGCAGGTTTCCCCTCGAGCGAGATTGAGTTCGCATAGTTGATTTGCGTTCGAGCAAGCGCTGCGTTCACTGGCGGCATTTCCGGATTCGCTTGCGAAACAGACTTTAGGATGGCAATAGCCTCCAGGAACTCTTCGTTGGATTCCTGCACACGCCCCGCACTTGAATCCAGGTCATATGCCAAACCCAGTCGCCCGTGAGCTTTTCCAAGCTCCATTTTCCAGAGCGCAGCTTCCTTACGCTTATCTTTTGCGATCGCAGGAACACGAGCCTCTATCTCGGCGATCGAAGATCGAAACTTATCGTACGCGCCGATATAGTCCCCTTGCATATGCATGATATCCGCAACTCGTATGGTCGCACGTACGCGTTCTAATTCCAACTCTTCATCGTTAGTGTTTCCTTGGCTGAGTTTGGAGTAGTCCTCTGCCGCCGCTTGCAGTAACTGCTTTTGCAAATCGCGTGTCGCTGGAAAATCCTTGAGTGCCTCTGTGCTACCCGTCAACAAGGTGTCGATCGCGTTGCGCGCAACTCCAATCCGATTGACTGCATCGCTTTTGTATTGCACTGCACTCAACTTAGCGATCGACTCCTCAATGCGAGCTCGATTGATCAACCATGCACCCACAGACGCGACAACGATCGAGAAAAGAATCGCGATCGCAATAGGTACGGTCCAGGACTTATAACGACGCAGTAGTCGCCCTGCCTTTTCTGAGACCGGTTCGTTTGCACCGAAGGCAAGCACCCGGTCGTCCGCAAGCCAACGCTCAAGGTCGAGGCACAACGCATTGGCTGTGCTAAAACGTGACGCGATCTCAAAGGCCATGGCGCGTTTACAGATGACGGACAAGCCTTTTGGCACAATCGGCGACAACTCTCTTGCGGACGGGATTTTCGCATCTCGAAGCCACTCTACCACTTGTTCTATCGAATTTGGACGCTGACTGATCGGGGCTTGATTCGTCAGTAACTCATAAAGTATGGCTCCCAAGCTATACACATCGGAAGCAGGGCAAAGCTGGTCCAAATGCCCCTGCAATTGTTCCGGCGGAGCGTACGCGACAGTCCCGCTGAACGTACCATAGAGAGTCTCTGAATTGCTGCCTGACGATCGCACGTGAACAGGAAACTCCCTCGCTGACTCGGTTACATCAAATTGCGAAGGTGTGGCCTCCATTATTTTCGCCAGCCCCCAGTCGACCACCAAGGTCTCACCATGATTTCCAAGCATAATATTGGCTGGCTTCAAATCGCGATGCAGGATGCCACGCGAGTGTGCGTACTCCATCGCGTTACAGACGTCTAGAAATCGACGAAGCAACTGCCGAAATCCTACGCCATCAAACTGACGAGATGTTCCATCGGAGTTTTCATGAAACTCTTGAATGTACCTCTTTAGCTCCCTACCTCGAATGAATCGCATTGCATAGTAAGGCGCTCCATCGGCATCCGTCCCCAGAGCATAAACAGGGACGATTCCGGGATGTTCCAACTGCCCCGTGATCTCCGCTTCAAGCATGAATTTCGATTCGCTAATCAAATCCTGCTTTCGATCCAAGCGTATTTGTTTGAGCGCAACGTCTCGGTTGATCTGAGAGTCCCTCGCCACAAACACCACACCGAGCCCACCCTTAGCATGTTGCTTCACTATCTGAAAACGCGAGTCCTTTACTCGTAACCTTTCGCCAGGAGATCGATCACCGCTCGAAGGAACACCCGGACTCTGCCACTTCTGTGTCGCTGACGATGCGTTATCCGGAAAACTACCCGTTACATCAAACTCATGTGTTCCGAGATCTGGCGACAAGTTCCTCGTCGTACCTGTTTCGGATTCCAACTCGTCGAGCTGATTTTTGGTAATGAGTCCAGCCGCGACAAGATGCTCGCCCAAGCCAACCGATCTCGGACCATTGAGCCATTGAGTTAGTCCAAGTGTTAACGCATCCTGAGAAAGAAAGGTTTTTTCCAGAGCGAGCAGGCCATCCCGGATGTGTTCGCTAAGACTTTTCATCGTTCCACAGAATCATCAGGATGGGGTATTTAGCAATAAACCTATTGTAGCATGGCACTCCATGCCGTGGCTCCGCGAAAATTGGTTCGTTCTCCCTCGCACCTATCGTCGCATCGCCGATCGTTTGCGAGTCGTTGTAGGTCCATGATCCAATATATCGGACAGGTCTGCGGCCATGAGATGGTCAACCATACGGATATCGCCTTGTTCAACCATCGTGCTTTCTCCTTCTCCTTCGCCACCGCCTGCGCGATTGAGCGAATTGATCACATTGAGGACGTCCAGGGGACTGATACTGCCGTCACCATCGGGATCGTAGAATCCTTGCAAACTACCGCTACCTCGAGCTGGCAAGAGGCCACCCGGGAAACTGTTCGCGTTGATCTGATTGATCAGCTCTAGGACATCCAATGGCGATACACCTTGATCGCCATTGACGTCGAATGGATTCACCTCGTTCTGCCAAGGGTTGGCACTGACGACCTCAATCGTCGCGTCGCCGCTGACGTAAGGCTGCACCCAAATGCTGTTCTCGATCCGGCCCGTTTGACTCTTCCAGTCCGATAATGCCCCCAGCGTGTCTTCTTGATCCATCAGGATTCTCAAGCTCTTCGCCGAATTGATCGCACTCACGTCAGCTCGGCGAAGCGTCAGATTTTGCACACCGCTAGTTCGTAGATCGACTACACCAATCCCAAACAACTTGTCCGCCGATAAGGTTGCAAGATCGATCGATGATCGGTTGCTGACTAGTTCAATCGGTTTTCCACTACCGATGTAACGGACTGTGCCTGGTAAGTTTGTACCGGGAACCGAAACCTCGAATAACTTCGCGACGGTCTCGTTGAGCGTTGTTAACTTGGCGATTTCGGATGCCGGTGCACTCCAGAGAGTCTTACCGCCCGAGCTTAGAACCAAAAGACCATTACTGATCATGATCTCGTGTGCACCCAACTCGGCAGCATTTAGCGAAACCGTTTTCGTTGCGCCGCCGACAAGCGTTACAGTATGATCCTCGACCTCGCCGTCGAATGCTGGGCCGGTGACCGCAAGGCCACCCGCAGTACTTAACCGGAATCGAGCGAAGGTTGTTCCCGCAGATGCAGTCAATGGAATGGTAAACGCAACCGAATTCGAACCGCTGACCAAAGCGAGCTTCGTTGCGATCTGCTCACCGGCATCGGACCAATCACCGTCTCGATCGAAATCAATCCACGCATCTAAAAAGCCAGTCGCAGATGCAATCGCAATAAAACTCGAAGTTGTCGCAGCGTTGACTCCAATCACGTTGCTAAGCGGGAACAAGATTCCATTCTCGTCATCGCCACCAATGGTATCGTCGCCCGTCGCTGTCGCATTAGACTGGCCATCGGATTCTGCATCGCTGCTTGTGCCCAAGAATAGAGCGCTTCGTTTATGAAACGCACCGTTGTCAGCCAATCGAGTTGGGTAGCTATTGGTAAATCCTGACTGCACACTTGTTGGGGCGTCACCGAAATCACTGTCGGTTGCATCCACAAAGCGAATCGTCAAGGTGTCGGATACTTCATTCGGTCGATTGTTGGCATCGCGGACGCGGTCGGCTGGCAATCGGACTGTGATTATCCCCTCACTTACCGCAGACAAATTCAATTGATAACGGCCATTGCTCAAATCGCTAATGGCTCCTGTTGCGTTGGTTAGTTCCAGATCGGTGGCCACAAACCCCGTGACAATCCGTCCAAAGTCGATGGTCGCCAAAAAGTTGCGGTTGGACGTGATCGACGATTCGGTAGTCAAAACCAATGGTTTGTACGACGCCGCACCTGTGTTGACTGAAATCAACAACGGAACGGGCGACGTGTTGCCATTGCCCGCAGCATCTCGCCCTACACCGCCCGAGAATCCAATGAACACCACGCCATCAGAAATTGCAGTTACTATGGCTGTGTAACGGCCAGGTGCCGTCTCCGAAAACGTTGATGCTGTGCCGTTGCCAAGCACAAGGTCAGTGACATCAAAACCGGTAACCGCTTCGCCGAAGTTGAACACGACTGGAAACGACTGCTTGTTAGTCGGACTTGGTTCCGTTGTGGTGATCGTCGTCACTGGCGAAACGCGATCGACCGTGCGTGTGAAGCTTGTCGATTCCAAGCTATTGTTATTGGCTAGATCTTTAGCGGCCGCCGCGGGAACGCTGACCGTGACCACGCCATCGACGGTCGCGGTTATCGCAACGGTAAACTTGCCGGAACCAAGATCGGTCAGATTCGATGCCGTGGCATTGGTGAGTACGAGATCACTCAATGTAAAACCCGTCACCGCTTCGCCAAAGTCAACCGTCAAATCGATGGGAGACGCGTTGGTGATGGTTGACGACAGCGAGCTGAGCACGGGCGTGGGCGCCACGGTATCGGGTAGCGGGGCCACTTCGATATCGAACGTTTTTAAGGTCGACAGGTCGACACCGCCATTGTTCGATCCGCCGTCGTCGCGGACTTGAACGGAGACCTTGGCCATCCTCGTTCGAGTTGTCGAAGGGGTGTAGCGCAGCGTTCCGGCACTATCGATGGTGGGCAGAACGCTGAACAAGTCAGGCTTATCGACCGAGATGGCGAAGCCAGCGATAACTTGTGCGTTTTCATCCGCTCCGCCACCTGGCATAAAGCCGGTTGCGAAGCCGGAGACCGATTGAGCTGCTGCACCGACGAGCACCGTTTGCTTGCCACCGATGGTGATGCTGGGGGGGTCGTTCACGGGATTGATGATCAATACAAACTGGTCGACCTTGCGATTTGTACCACCGAAGGCGGTATCGCCGCTATCGGTGAGCGTGACCGTGACCGTCGCGGTTCCAACCGCATCCGGGGCTGGGGTGAAGCGCAACGTTCCCGTAGCATCGATCATGGGTTGCGTACTAAAAAGCCCTAGGTTGTCCGCCACCACGAGAAATGCACTTAACGTTTGCGCGGACTCGTACGACCCACCACCAGTTGTGATATTCGTGATGAAACCACTGACAGTCCGTGCACCAGAGTCTTCTGGCGCGGTAACGCTGCGTGAAGCAGGAAAATCAAATGTCGGTGCATCGTTGACTGGCTTGATCGAGACCGTGAAGACGCGGCTCAGGACTGCGTCATCGGCCGTATCGAGCAGCCTGTCCGCACCCGCATCACGGGTTGTCACTGTGATGGCCACTTGTCCGCTAGCATCTTTGGCAGGTGTGAACTTCAGTTGGCCTGTTGTTGCACCGGCAACATAATCGATGGTCGGCGTTGGAATGATTGACGTGTTGGCGCTCGATGCGGTGATGCGCAGGGCTGGACCACCGATTCGGCCCAGAGCAATGCCATTCAGCGTAACCGTCTGTTGAGGAGCGTCCTCCACGAGCGATTCGGGGTTATCGATCGGATCCAAGCGCGGAAGCAGCACATCGGGCCGAGTTCCAAAATTGAGGTTCGTGACGTTCTCGACGCCGGTGAGCTGGATACGATGGGCACCGTTGACCAGCGTATTCCGCATGATCTTGAGCGAATCGCTGAGGCTGTTGATAATCGCGATATCGGCCGTGGTCGACTTGTCAAAGTCACCAGCAGCAAAGGCCAAGCGAGGTGCCGTAGAAAACTCGGCCACACCAAAGTTCTCGGCCGGTTCGAAGCCCGAGCCCCCTTGGCTTCTGCGATTGCGGAGGACCGAGATGGTTTGCGAAAGCAGGTTGGTCACCAGGATATCTTTATCGCCATCCCCTTCGATGTCTTGCAATTGGACTTGGAGTGGTCCTTGGCCGGTTGAGAGCTGTTCGGCTGCGACGGTGAAGGTCCCGCTCGCACTGCCGAGCAACAGCGAGGCCGTATTGGCCAAGAAGTTAGCGGTCACGAGATCTAAAAAGCCGTCGCCGTTAAAGTCATCGGTTGCGATACTGATCGGCCCGAATCCGACCGTGGAGGGAACCGCCGTTTGGAACGTTCCATCACCGCGTCCCAGGAGAACAGCAACGTTTCCAAAGTCACCGCCCGTTGGATGAGTGCCATAGTTGGCCACAGCGATATCAACAAAGGCATCGTTGTTGAATAGCCCCGTCACCAGTGCCGTGGGTTTCTTACCACCGGACGAGAACGAAGCGCCCTTGGTGAATACCCCACTGCCGTTATTGACCAGCAGCGTCAACTGATCCCTCGACTGGTTAGCCACAATGGCATCGAAATCGGCATCCGCATCGAACTTACCTACAACCACATCGGTCGGCGTTTCGCCCACCGAGAGTGTCTGCTTGGGGGCAAAGCCTGTTCCATTGAAATCGAGCAGAATCGTGGCGGTTCCATTGAGTTGATTAGCGGAGATCAGATCGACCGCCGTGCCCGAATTGAGCCGACCGCTAGCCAGCGCAATCGGCCCAAGTCCATCAGGCGCCACCGAGACCGATACCGGTGCACCACCAAAGCCACCCGCTTTATCATTGAGCCTGATAGCAACGGAGTTCCCGGAGAACAGTGCCACCGCCAGATCGGTCCATCCATCGCCATTGAGATCCTCGGCAATAACATCTTGCGGATTAGCCAACTGAGTCGACCCGGTGGTCAGCGTATAAGGAGTAGTTGCAAACTTAGTCCCCAGCGGCGAAGTCTGCACCGTCCCCGTCCCAAGCAAAGTCCGCACAGTGTAAGGCCGATTACCAAGCCCCGCAAACGAATAACTACCTGCGTTATCGGTCACAGCCCGAGGCTCGTTGAAGTCACGAACTTCGTTGCCATTGAGATCGAGATAGACGGTGACACCAATTAAATGTGACTCACCACCTTGTAGTAGCCCGTCCCCGTTAAGGTCATTAAATAGTTTGCCAGTGAGAACGGCGTTCTCAAATTGACCGCCGGTCACTGAGGGAACAAACCCAAAGTCACGATCGGCAATATTGCCCCCTGCTGGCAGATAAATCCGCCAAGCAAAGGGTTGTGCGGGAACGACCTGCACTTTATGCGATTGCGGAATGGCGATGACGGAATACTCACGCTCCGATTGCAATCCCGAAAAACGATAGACACCATTCTGGTCGGTTGTACGACGCAATTCCGACGGATCCAACGTAAAGTCTCGGTCCTCGTCAATAAAGACGGTCCAGTTTGGAAGCATCTTCTCACCTGCATCAGGGCTAAGATTGGCTATGACGTCTTCAAAGAGTCGCCCGGAAATGGAACCGATCGTCAATTGAACCGGAATATCTGAAAACGCTTCCACGCCATCTCTTATTTGGACTCTCTTCCCTTGATTTTTATTTCCACTCCATATCGCCATACCATATTGGTCCATTACCAGCACAGATCCTCCGTCACCACTGATAACTCCTGAGAGTATCGACCGAGTGTTTGTTGTTCCGAAATACTCCAAACGGACAGAATCTTGACTTCTGTCGACAACGCTTAGTCGTACTAACTCCAGATAGCGACTATATCCTGAGGGGACCGCTCGTCGAAACACCACAGTTTTGCCAGAGTGATCAATCGACGGACGATAGGCAGCTACGCTCGTTACTTGAGGAGTCTCAAGAATTCTCACTGATCGGTTGTTCAAATCCGCCATGAACAAATCAATTGCTCCGTTTCCGTCACCAGCAACAATATTCTTACCTGTCGACGAAAAAACAATCCAGTTCCCATCGCCGCTGATCGACGCGCCGTTGCTAACACCGTTGGCACTAACACCGGCCAAAGCCTTGCTTACGAGCGTTATGACGCCGCTGTCAATATCCGCTACAAACACGTCTTCGGAACCATTGCTGTCGTTTGCCACGAGCGATGGATTGGTGGAACTAAACACCACCTTTCTAAGGTTACGGCTAAAAACACCGTTTACTTGATAAATCGAAGCGATTTCGTCCCAGACGAGAACCGGATCGATAAAAGGCAGTTGCTTCGTCGATCCGGTCGATAGATTGCGAATGAAAAGATCGGCACGGCTATTGGTATCGCCGGACGTCAGATTATTGGCGTCGGAGATGAATGCGACCTGCGTACCGTCGTCACTAACAAACACTCGACCTTGAGAATTGTCATTTGCTTCCATTCCACCTTGACCAACACTAACGCGAGTCGTCACTTTTGTTTGTCGATCGTAAAGAAACACATCCCGCTTTCCATTTTTGTCATCTGATGTCAGGTTGCTTGCCTCGCTCTGGTATGCAACGAAGCGACCGTCAGAACTTATTGCCGGGTAAGTGCTATTTCCATTTGATTGACCTCCACCCGCGGAAACGCTTATTCTCTCATATGCTCCCAGCTGCTCGTCGAACGTAAAAATGTCCGACTTTCCATTTGTATCGCCAATAACTAGATCGCGATCGGACGATGCAAAGACAACCATCTCCCCGCTGGAACTTACGTCGCCGCTTCGGTCGACATATCTATCGCCGATCTTTTCCTCGGACGAGGGCTGAGCCACTGTCATTCGACCATCGCTTACAATCGCAATGACCACCCGTCCCGGTAATACACTTTGAAAACGGTAGTTCCCACTTTCGTCGATACCGGTTGTATTTGGATCGTCAAATTCAGAGATGGTCGTCGGTTCAGAAGGGTCCAGCGAATTATTTCCGTTCGAGTCAATAAACAACACAATGCCCCGGAGCAACTCCTCCGTCGCGCTCCTTATTCCGTTTCCGTCCCGATCTGCAAAGGCAACGCCAGTGACAGAGCCGTTTCGTAGTTCAATGGCACCGGCATCGAATGGAGTGTTTCGATTCAACCCAGACTGATCGACGCTAAGTCCAAGAATTGGGTTTCCAGCGGCGATTGCTAGACTAATTGGTCTTGGGGGTATAATGAGTGTGCCGAAACGCGAGGTCTGGACGGGTGCGAAATCAATCTGTGTCAAAAAGACGCTGTCTTGAATCAACGCATGCCTATACTGACTTCTCGTTGCCGGCAACGATTCGTCCGGCACTCGTGGCAAAATCGAATTCGAGATAAAAAGCTCACCCACAACCTTATCGATCAGCCACGAATCTTGGGGTGTCGATGATTCTGCAATCGTTACATTGTTAAGTTGTACGGGAACAGGGCGTAATTTATCGTAGTTTGTGAATGCATCCTGAGTGCCAGTTAAGGGATCGTACAAGTAGGTTCCACTCGCAGCACGGACGAGCGCTTTTTGCCCCGCAAATTTTTGCGCCGAATTTCCAAAACTAGTCAGATTCGTTGCCGACCTCGACGGCAAGTCAAATCCGATGCGATTGACACTCGAGGTAAGCACATCGTAAATGAATGCAGATTCAAAGTAGCGTCCAGGTCGTGGGTCTAGTTCCACGGACGCGGACCGGAAGATTAGATATCGTCCGTTCGAACTAATCGAAACTGCGCCACTACTTCCATCGACTTCTTCGCCATTCGACTTAACCGAGACCCTCCGGATAGAACTCGACTGCCTATCAAAAACAAACACGTCGGCGGATGAATTATTGTCGTTATCAACAAGATTTGATGCGAGGGAAGAAAATGCTACATATCGGCCATCTGAGTTGGTTGAAGTGCGGAATGCCCGATCATTCTCCGAGCTACTGGCGTTGTTAGCTTCGGTTCCATTGGGTGCATAGTTGATCCGTTTGATCAAGGATGTTGAAATATCGTATTGAAATACATCGGAAACACCGTTGTTATCACCCTGGATTAGGTTCGATGCGGATGACACGAAGCTAATCCAACGCCCATCCCCACTAATCGATGCCATCGTGGACGGTCCATTCGGCACGCCACCACCCATTGCCCGACTCGCCCATGTGACAAAGCCTGTCGCTAACGTCAGGACGTACACATCCGATTTTTCATTCGAGTCCTCACTACCAGAGAATTGCGATGTGGTTTCGAAAACCAACCTGCTACCGTCGGCGCTCAGGCTGAAAAGAAATGTTGTTGCATCTAATTGCCCGGGAAGAGAAACGAGAATGCGAGAAACATTTTTGGTCTGCGCATCATACAAGAAAAGGTCCGCTAAACCATTGCTGTCATTGGAAACCAGATTGGATGCAAGCGAACGGAATGCGACGAATCTGCCATCTTCGCTTATGCTTGGAGAAGAACTATGTCCATTACTTTTCGTTCCACCCATCCCGGATGTAACAATGGAAAAACTGCGAGTTAGGTTGTCGCGAAGATAGAGATTGCCAACATCCGCAAATGGATAGTCGCCGCTTGGGGTTCCAAAACTCGTGTACGCCATAAACCGCCCAGACGCATCCACATCGACATCCGTCACGCGGGCAAAGTTTGAGTCCCATTCCGACGCCCATTTGGTGACCAGGGTGCTTGTAGCGGTGGAGAAATCCATCAAGAACACGTCTGTAGTTGAATCGTTGTCCTGTGGGACGATGCCGTTCATCTCCGACATGTAGGAGATTATGTTTCCGCTATAGTCGATGGGGCATGCCGCGTAAGTTCCATTCCCAAGCCCGTTGATACCAGTTGGAACGACTCGCTCGAATACTCCTGTAACCCGATCATATCGCACCAAATCTCCGAGACCGTTTGTGTCGTTATTTAAGAGGTCAGCGGCCCACGTAACGAATGCAATATACCGACCGTTTCCGCTAACCATAGGAAACTGACTCGTTCCATTCGCTGGTCTTCCCGATGATGCTCGGGTAACCATGGTGGTTTGCGAACTAGTTACGTCGTATAGAAAAATATCGCTTCGTCCCCAGATCGCGCCCGGACCACCTCCAGTTGTATCATCGATTACTAGGTTGTTGGCGGCCGACGTATAGGCGAGAATTCCACCATCGAAAGAGAGTGATGGGAATCGACTTTCCCCATTGGCAGCAAATCCGTCTATGCCTCGACTTACAAGTCGTGTTGTACCAAGCTGCCGATCCCGTATGTAGACATCGAACATGTCATTAGCGTCGGCAATGTCAAGATTGGTTGCTTTCGTCTCCCAGACAACGTATCTTCCGTCGCCGCTGATTTGCGGTGCATAAAGTGACGGACCGTTTGCTTGTTCGCCGGCACTGGATACGTTAATGCGTTCAATTCGGCCAGAGTCGATTTCGTAGACAAAAGTATCCGTGACACCGTTGGTGTCATTGGGCACAAGATCGCTAGCGATGGACTGAAAGACGACGAACCTTCCGTCGGAACTGATGTGCGGGCTTCCGCTGAAGCCGTTGGCGATTCCTCCATCCATCGCACGTGAAATCAAGGTCGTCGTCTTCGCCAGTCTATCTCGCAGGAATACGTCTGGACGTGGATTGTCGTCGATTGTGTCAAGATTAGAAGCTTCTGTATCGAATACAACATACCGTCCATCAAAGCTTAAAGCCTGCTCAGATACATTCGAAGTAGCGTTGGCTTTATTACCTTCATTGTTCGTACTTACCAATTCCAGCTTGTCTAAATCCCTATCAAAAATGTAGATATCTCCGAATGCGTCATTGTCGACAGGAGACATCACCGCAGAAGTGCGAAACACGACAAATCGTCCATTTCCACTAATGGAGGGAATCTGACTACTCCCGTCGGAGAAACGTCCATTGTTGCGAACCGCATCTCCCAAAGAGGATCCTGCGGCTGAGTTGTCAAACAACGTCGAATTAAGTACTCTTACACTGCCAGGCTGTGATGTAAGAATCCCTCCACCGCCCAACTGGTATTGAATTGGATAACTTTCAGCATTAGCAACATTTTCGGTCAGAGTACTCGAATCGATATTCGTGCTTGCCCCATTACTGACGAATAAACCCCCACCTCCGATAGCGGTATTGGACTCCAACGTCGATCGGTAGATGTTTAGGTTTCCATTCCACTCTGCGATGCCCCCGCCGAGTGATGATCGTCCACCGATGGCTTGGTTATTTTTGATCATTACTAGATCGAGCGAAAGGTTGCCTGAGGTTAAGATCGCGCCGCCCGAATGGTTCGATGGTGCGTTGCCTCCAGTTAGCGTTAGACCAGTGATAGCAACTGTCGAACCGGCATAGACTTTCATCACCCGGTCGATGCCTTTTGCTTCGATCGTGGTTCGGTTCACGCCCAGTCCAACTAATGTGATGTTGCCTCGGAGATCGAGGTCGCCGGTCGAGGCGTTGGACCATTGAAGATTCGCGGGGGCGTCATAACCTGAGCCTGGACCGGGGGCCGCGAATACGACCGCGGGATCGATGACCGGGGCGATCGTTAGTGGATACGTTCCGGTTTGAAGGAAGATCCTGACGGGATTGGGCGACAGCGCATTGGCTTCTTGAATGGCTGCCCGCAAACTGGTTCGGCCTGATGCGTCGCGAGCCAAACCATCGCCAGGATTGGTGTCGACAGTGTCTAGGAACGTGTCGACATAGAAGATCCCTGGCGCTGCGATTTTGACTTGAAAACTGCCTACGTTGGTTTCTCGCGATGCCAAGCCACTCAGAGATCGAGCTGCGTCTGAATTGGCCGTGATGCTGTAATTGCCGTAGTCCTCGGCGTCCCACGTGCCGCCGACTGCCGCGAGTCTGTACACGGCTGTGACCTCGGTCTTGTTGGCGCTCTCGGTCGATGAAACAAAGAGGGTGGCTAACGTTTCATCGAGGGCGGCTTGGCGGGTGACTACGATATCGCTATTGCCAAGACTAGCTTTGTCGACTCCAAGCCGATTCTGGTACTTGACCGTGATCAACTGCTCAGTTCCACCCGCCGTCGTGATGTTAGCCGCGCTGACCAGTTGCACTGTCGGTGCGAAGACGTTCGCCGATAAACTCTTGTTCGCATTCAGCCGACGACCGGTACTGATTTGACTGCCAATCGCTGGGATCAAATCCCCTTGTTCGAGCAACGCTCGGCGGATTTCTGGGACCGTGGCATCGGGTTGCAATGACCAGACGAGGGCGGCGGACCCGCTGACGTGCGGTGTGGCCATACTCGTCCCGTTGGCTTCGCCATAGCGGCCACCAGGCAATGTGCTGCGAACGCCCACACCCGGCGCTACGATATCGACCCCACGCAGGCCGTAATTGGAAAAGCCTGCCAAGCGGTCGGTGCCGTCGCTGGCCCCGACTGCGATAACATTGTCCAGCTCGTAACTCGCGGGATAGAACGACGTGCGATCGTTGTCGACTCCTTGACCGAGGATGTTGCCATTGCCCGCGGCCGCGACGAACAGGATACCCGCATTGCCACTAGCTTCGATCGTGTTCTTGAGTGCAACGTTCGAACCGCCCGGTTGGCCCCAACTGTTGTTAAGAACGCGAACGTTCGTATTGAACTGCGTTCGCATCATGCTCGCATAATTGACCGCGGCGATGGCCGAGGCCGTGTCCCCTTGATTGTTC
>JANPNA010000212.1:0-27674 GCA_031427235.1 Pirellula sp. | reverse complement strand
GAAATCACACACCAAGACGCGAATAAAGCAGTATCATAAACTCGGGATCGACGTCGACAAAATCAAGTCTTGCATCACCTGACGCCGGATTCACAAAAAACCAATGTTTTACCTATCCGAACGCCGAAAATGGCGCTGTCCAACTAAGATATATGCGGCACGTATTGCTTGGAATGTTTAGAGATCGCAGATTGTGTCGCACTTCCAGCAATCTTAAAGCTCCGATGAATCGGAGCACTCCAAATTTGGAGCCAATTACTTGGCTCCATCAGGGCCCAAACGAATTGTCGTTACAAGCGGCAAGTGATCCGAGGCGACGGGTTCATCAAGCACTTCCGCTGAGCTAACCGACCAAGGGCTATCCCGTTGCAAAAAGATATAGTCAATTTTGCGATTAGGCTTCGCCACTGGAATCGTAGGGGACATTTTTTGTGAATCTACATCCGACCAGTAAGCCAAGATCGGAGCCAGTTCCGGCTTGTCGCTCGTACAATTAAAGTCCCCGGCCAGAATCGCTTGACTCGGACCACCACCGAACAGTTTTTTTAACTCAGCGATCTGCTGCGTGCGGTCGTTTTCGCCGGAGCTATGATCCAAGTGGATGCACACGAAAACAAATCGAGGTCCGGCTTTCGGTTTCACAACGACTTCAATCGCAATCCGTTGTTCTCGCTTGGTTCCCGACGGAAGCTGAAAGACCTTGGTTTCTGCGATAGGCAACTTCGACAGGATGCCCAGTCCATACTCGCCCCCGCCGTAATCGATGGCCTTGCCAAAATACGGTTGCAGCCCCGTCAGTCGCCCAAGCTCTGCCAATTGGTCCACCCGTTGGCTTCGCGTCGTGTTGCGATCCACCTCTTGCAGTGCGACCAGATCGCATTCTTGTTTGCGAATGACACCAGCGATGCGCTCCACATCCAGCTTGCCATCGACTCCTTCGCAGTGATGAATATTGTAGGTCATGATCCGAAGCGTCTGGCTATCATCCGCTGCGAAGGAAACACTCTGATTCCAAAGGTTAATCGATAGCGCAAAAACGATCAGCGTAGCAAAAGTTCTTCGCATGGTATTCGAGACATTCATGTTTCGCTACTCGCTTGGTTAGTAACTTCTTGGCTTCGGCGAAACGGGATCCAAAATCCTATTGCAGCTCCCAACGCGATCATGATCAGCGTGGCTGGCTTTAGATCATAAAAGTGCGTAACAAAATAAACCAAGCTTTCATCCGCTTTGAATGGAAACGAATTCCATTCTACAACCAACCCAAGAACGAGCGCCAAAATTCCACAAACTACGGCAATTGCCTTGGTGCGTGTTTTGAACATCCCCGCCCCCATTCCCAAAAATCCGCCAGGCAGCATCAAACCGTAATACCCCTGGCCTAAGAGCCATTCGAAGACAACGTATCCGACTAGTCCGCCGGCCAACGCTCCTGCGAGCACGAGGCAATCTTTCGTTAGATTCATGGTTTGAGGTTTGAGGGTTGAGGGTTGAGTGGGGAGTGGGGAGTGGGGAGTGGGGGAGGATTGGAGTAGGCGAGTAGGCAACGCTTAGGTTGAGTGGGAGCTTGCCTCCCCTCAACCTTGTTTTGGCGTCCTACGTAACGGCATGGGAACCGCCGCACTTCGCTTCCGCCTCGACCGCCTTAGGCGGTCGAGGCGGAAGCGAAGTGAAGTAATTTAAGGTCTGAGCCGCACATTTAGTACGCCAAAACGGCGTCCGTCGGAGGCAAGCTCCGATCGGACGAAAATGCTTCACAGCGTTTCCTACTCCCCTCAACCCTCAACCCTCAACCCTCAACTCTCAACTCTCAACCCCAGATCTCTCTGACGACGTTCCCGTGTACGTCGGTCAATCGAAAATCGCGGCCGGCATGTCGATACGTCAACCGCTGGTGGTCCAACCCCAGACCATAAAGCAACGTCGCATGCAAATCATGCATATGGACTGGATTCTCTTCAGGTTGATACCCGAATTCATCGGTCGAGCCATACGTTAAGCCCCCTTTGACGCCGCCACCCGCCATCCACATCGTAAACGCCTTCGGATGATGATTGCGGCCATCGCCGTTTTCGGCTGTCGGTGTTCGACCAAATTCCGCACCCCATACCACCAACGTGTCCTCGAGCAATCCGCGACGGGCCAAGTCCGTCAATAACCCCGCGATAGGACGATCCACTTTGGCGGATTCCTCTATTAGACCAGGCTTCAGCTTTTTATGATGGTCCCACGTGTAGTCAGTCGAAACTTGAATGTATCGTACGCCGGATTCTGCGAATTTACGTGCCAGCAAACACTGGCGTCCGAAATTATCGGTCGGTTCCGTACCGATGCCATAGAGATCGCGGGTCTCTTGCGTTTCGTTGTCCAAATGCATGATCTCAGGAATGGTCGACTGCATTCGAAAAGCCAATTCGTAGTTGGCGATCATCCCCTCGATCCCTTGATCTGCCTCGGCTTGGTGCAAATGTTGGCTATTCAGTTTTTGAATGAGATTCAATTGCTGCCGTTGTAAGCTCTTGTCCATTCGCGAATTGCCAACGTTGGAGACCTGGGCTTTTGCAATGGGGGTCTCTGCCGAACCGAGGGCTGTCCCCTGGTGGATAGCCGGCAAGAAAGCGCTGCCATAGTTTTGCACGCCGCCATGCCCGCGCGGTGGCGAAATGGTGATATAAGCCGGTAAGTTTTCGTTTTCGCATCCCAGCCCATAGCTCAACCAGGCACCAACACTCGGCCGAACAAGATTGGCTTGTCCGGTATGCAATCGCAAAAGGGCTTCACCGTGTGCTGTCCCTTCGGTATGCATCGAACGAATGACGCACAATCGATCCGCTTGCTTGGCTAAGTGAGGGAACAGCTCGCTGATCCATATTCCACTTTGGCCATGTTGCGAAAAACGAAACGACGAGCCAAGTAGGTTTCCCCGGTTGGCCCGAGTGCCACCCGATTCGGGTGAAAACGGTTTGCCGTCGTCGACATTGAGTCGCGGCTTTGGATCAAAGGTGTCAACTTGACTAGGTCCACCCCACATGAACAGAAAAATAATACGTTTGGCCCGTTGCTGGAAATGCGGCTGCTTGGGCAGGAACGGATTAACGTCCTCCACTGCCGACGAGAGTGCTCCTTGTGCGAGCAATCCAGTCAATGCGATTTGGCCAAAACCGCATGCGCTGTTACGCAGCATGGCCCGGCGTGTGGAGCGTGGCGAAAAATTGTTGCAGGTCATCGTCTGAGATTACTCCAAAAACACGAACCGACTCGAAGCAAACAATGCGTGGCAAAGGGTTGATAACGCGCGCACTTCAGCCTCTTCACCAAGTTCTTGAACAAGAAGCGGCTCGGTCTTGGCCAAGAACGACTCCAACTCTTGCCGCTGGACCGGTGTAGCATGCGATTGAAGAATCAATTCGAACATTCGGTTTATTCTTCTAGCGAAATCTTTGGTGGGACAATCTGCCAAAATGCGATTGGCCGTTGCATCGGCTGCCTGCATCACCATTTCGTCATTGAGAACAAAGAGCCCTTGCGTCGGAACGGTTGTATTCGGCCTTGCTCCCGAAGTGACATGCGGGTTCGCAAAATCAAAAGCGTTGAACAGCTCTGGCAGATCATTTCGAATCACCGGCAAGTAGACACTGCGATTCGGGAAATCGGTCCGTCTTCGAACCTTGTTCGCACCCACCGCGGTCGCTTGATCGCCAAGATATGAGACAGAAGAATCCATCGGGGTCAAGTCTAGCTTTCCGGCCGCCGCCAGCATCGCATCCCGAAAGGACTCTGGGTCGAGGCGACGTCGGTGAGCCCGCCACAGCAAACGGTTTTCTGGGTCAGTCGCCGCGTTGACCGCGTCATAGTTACTGCTCAGGGCAAAAGTACGACTCAAAACAATTTGTCGAATGATCGCTTTGGTGGACCAACCTGACTTGATGAGTTCACTCGCCAAATAGTCCAGCAGTTGCGGATGGGAGGGAGGTTCGCCAGTGCGGCCGAAATTATCGACCGTTCGAACCAAGCCCACGCCGATCAGATGGTGCCAGATTCGATTGGCTTGCACGCGGGCCACAAGGTGACTTGCCGGGCTTTCTCGATCGAATAACCAGTGCCCCAATTCGATTCGTCCACTTTGCTGAGTTGGTATTTCGATTTTTTTCGATTGGCTTAGCACCGTCAGAAAACCGCGAGGGACACTATCTCCCAATCGGTCAAACTGCCCAGCAATGCGGACATGCTCATCAGCGGGTTCTTGGACATCGGTTGGGATCATGCCGCGAGGTGGGATCTTGGGCGGTTTTGCAATCGAGGCTGCCAATTCGGCGATCAATGCTTCCTGCGCAGCGATGCGTTCCTCTCGAGTCTTGCAGGGGTTGACGGCTTCGAGAGCAACAGCTTCTCTGTTCTTCTCAATTAACGCCGAAAACTCACTTTCGTCTGTGCCCTTTTTGAGGCTTTCGAGAACGGATTCAGCCTTCTTCTTTTTGTCGTTCAGTTTAGGTTGACTCCGCCAATACTCTTCGTAAGCGTCGTCGGTTTGATTGCCTGTTGGCCCCAGGCCCACTAGCCGTTCCATGACTCGCTGTTCACCGAGCATATGCCGTTTTTCCATCACGCTGGTGGAGGCAAGGATGCCTGCAATCGCGTAGTAGTCGGCGGTCGGGACTGGGTCGAATTTGTGATCGTGACATCGAGCGCACCCGAGTGTTTGTCCAAGTATGGCTTTGCCGATCGTATCGATCTGTTCATCCGCGATCTCCATGCGTTGGTTCTTTTCGTCATTTCCCAACAGCACCTTAGGCCCTATCACGAGGAAGCCGGCCGCGATGCGTTGCTCGTCACGTTGTTCGATCGAAACGAATGGGAGAAGGTCTCCGGCGATTTGCTCAAGTACAAATCGATCCAGCGGGAGATCGTTATTGACCGCACGGATAACCCAATTGCGATATCGCCAGGCCTCGCGAAACAAGAAATTCTCGTCTAGGCCGTTCGAGTCGGCATAGCGAGCCAGATCGAGCCAATGTCGGCCCCAGCGTTCACCAAAAGCGGGTGACGCCAACAGGCTATCCACCAGCCGCTCCAGCGCATCTTCTTGTTTGTCGTCAAGAAAGGCTTCGATTTGTTCGAAGGAAGGGGGCAGTCCCGTTAGTTGAAAAGAAACCCGCCGTACCAAATCGAGTGGGTCGGCGTCTTGCACTGGGCTCAATGGATGCTCCAAGAGTTTCGCCATAACAAAGTCATCGATCGGCGACACGGCCCAATTCTGATTGGTTTGTGCCGCGGTTCCATGTCGTTCGCGATCAAGCGTTTGCGAGAGGGGTTTGAAAGCCCAGTGGTTCTTTCCAACAATTGGATCTGATGGATTGTCAGCCACGATTACTTCTGAGTGGCCCGGTCCGGGGGCACCCATCCGAACCCAGTTCTCAAACTTCGCGACGTCGTCTGTCGATAACGGTTTGATGGGAGGCATTTGAAGATCAGGATCGGCGTATCGAACGGCACGAATGAGCAAGCTCGAATCCACTTCGCCCGGCACGACACTTGGCCCTGTTTCGCCCCCCGCGAGCCAACCACTTCGGCTATCCAGCAATAGTTTTCCTTCAGGCTCCTTGGATTTGGCCGAATGGCATTGATAGCAATGCTGCACCATTAGTGGACGAATGTGTTTTTCAAAATACGCAACGCTGGCTTCTGTTTCTTGGGCCTGGTTGGCTGGGCAAACGTCAGCCAAAAAACCAACAGCAAGAATCGCAACTACGCATTTAGAAAGTGTTGGCATTATGGTCGACAATTCATTTCCAATTATGGTTTGGCGGGTTCAGTCGGTTTTTCTGCTTCGACCCAGAGTTCATGATCATCTGGGTGGTATCGATAGACCATTCCTTGAGGCAGCGCTGGAAGCTGGATGGGACCTACGATTTCTCGCATGTACTCCTCGTGAGTTTTTGGATGTCGACCGTTGCTTGCGTAGTAGAGATCGACTTGTTTTGGCAATTGAATCTCAAAAACCACTTTCTCTCTTACGTTGAAGTACGCTTTGGCTGGCCCGGCGATGATCATGCGTGCATCGTTTCCTTTGATGTCATCGAGGGAGTTGCCTTTCACGCCGACTCCGACTTTGGCAACCTGATCCTGCATTTTTGGTTCTGGATTGGGCACCACAGCCGCCGCCGCCTCCATGTCCCGAACTCGATCTGCTTCTGGCTTGCAACCGACAGCCGAAAGAACAACGCATACCAAACCCAACAACGCAAGCATTTTTGGCATGAGTAGCCCTCTTGAGAGTTTTCGAAAGGAAAATTTGCCTTGAAAGCACCTAACATAATAGTCGATTCCGAGGTGGTAGGCGAGTCTGTCCGAATTTAACGATTGGAACGGAGCGATTTGGACAAAAGAGCAGACGAGCCATGATTTCCAAGTGGTGGCAAAGATCCAGCATCCGAAGAAGCGAGACAAGGGAAATCCTCAAACCTGCTGCGCAAACTACTCTATGATCGATAACGACGCGTTTCTTCGCCAAGAAGTGGAATCGGCTACACCTGCAAAATTGCGATGGTTGCTGTTGCAAAAAGCTCATGGTTTGACGTTGGCTGTTCGAGACCTTTGGCGTCAAGGGCAAGCGGAGGAAGCCCAACAGTGGGTTATTCTGATTCAAGACATCTTTACCGAGCTGCTGCAAGGCATCGTAGATCCCAAGCATGAGCTTGCTAGGCAACAATCCGATTTGTTTGTCTTTCTCAATAAGTTGTTGCTGTTATCTGGCCAAACTCAGGATATCAATGCAATGGGGAGTTTAGCCGAGATCTTGGAGATCGAGAAAGACACTTGGGAAATGCTGGTGCGACGTGAAGTCTCAGGATCTTCGTCGGCTCAACCTCAGCAAGAAGACGGTGTTTACGTCAGTTTTGACCTCGAAGCGTAGCAATTTGGAGTGCTGGGATTCATCCCAGCTTTTAGATCGCGCTGCGACGGATTGAGTTCCGATGCCGGCGGTTACATTCTTTGGCACATCCTCACTCTCTCCTTTAGGATGCAGTCTTTATCGAAATCCATTTTGGAACGTCCAAGGCCTTGCCCAACAATCATCGTTTCTTGTGGAGCACTCGGATCGACTGCGGTAACAATCAACGCTTGGAGGCATGCATCGCAGACCTCGCTCTCCCAAATGAAGCTTGCACCACCTCCAGCAGCAAATCCACTTTTCCAAGCTGCAACGGAACGTTGATCGATGCCCAGGGCGGGAACAGTTGAGACAACTGTTCTACAATAAAATAAAAAAGCCCTGTCTTGTTGACCAAGGCAGGGCTTTTGTTTCCGTTGAAAACTAACGATTGGCTAATCTGTCAACGAAACTTTCGTACGTGCCTCTCGCAAGCCACGGCTGAGTATGTCTCTGAGCAAAGGCGAGTAGTCCTCGTATCTCGCCTCGTCTGCTGGGCCGTCGGCATATTGGTAAATCGCATCGCGGGGTTTAGCCCCTAACGCGATCAACGTACTGGATACAGTGCCGTAGTCTGCGCCACGTAACACCATATTAGCTCGTCCAGTCGGAGACGGTGATCGAGCAAACACTTTGCTAGCAACTGCCAGGAACTTAACTGGTGAGTCAAGCGTCTGAAGTGTAAGCAGTCTATTTGCAAGTTGGACACGTTCATCTCGAGGATCGTTTAAATTGCGACCGCCGATTATATTCAGCCCAGATTGCATCTCAATGATTTCGTTTTCCGTTTCGTGGTGAATCGCAAAACCAGCATCTCGGTCCACAACGACAAGGTTGCAGGCTTCAAACTGGTGTTTGTCAAATTCCTCCAAGATCCGTTCGAGAGCCGTGCGCGAACAAGTTGCCTTTAAGGCTTCTTTGCACAACAGTCCTCGAGAACGATTGCTACCAAGAGGCTCCATGGTTCGGCGATTGCAGATACCTACAAATATGCCGTGCTGATTAACTCCAAGCCAGGTTCCACCATTGCGTTGATCGGTGGGGCATAGGATTCGCGGCTTACCCGATTGAATGGTCGGGGCCGTACTTCTTCTATCAAAAAACTCCTCTCGATTAGCAGCGACTAGGATCGGACTTTCGGAAACCACGCGATATTGAATGGCTAGTAAGCACATCGCAACATCAGCACTTTCTATGGTTGGAGTTTACGAATCAGGCCGTGCGTAAAGGCAAAAAATCACACATACAAAGTGCAATCCCGCGGCCCGCAAGTCTCCTAAATTTAGCGTCCCAGTATGCTCACGGTCACCCCCCAAAAGGATGTCTGGACATAAATTGTTGAATACTTGTTAATAAAATTAGAGGGACTAATCAGTCGCGAAATAGTCCTGCCAACGTGTTTTGCCTAAGCCGCAGAGCTTATCGTTTCGGTGAGGATTACCCTCATTAGGGGAACTCTGTCATGCTTTGGCATTGCTGCTATACTCTCGTACCTAATAAAACGTTGGGTTTCAAACCATAGTGGCAAGACGGTCTCCGTCGTGATTCATGAGTGGGACCACCGAACTACACTTGTTCCCAGCCTTCCCAACCTCCTATTTGCACATTTTGTCGTCAAACCAACCCATCATTGTCGCAGAAAACTCCCTTAGCCAAAGCGGTCGCAGTCGCGTTGGCACTTGTCCGGATGTCACGATTGCGGCAACGGGTTCCTACGTTCCAGAGCAGATCATAACCAACGAGGACCTTGCGGCACTTGGCTGTGACAGCGATTGGATCGTTAAGCGCACGGGTATTCTTCAGCGTCGCAAAGCTAGCCAGGATCAAGCGTCCAGTGATCTTGCCTACGAGGCAGCCGTCCGTTGCTTAAGAGACGCTGACATAGAACCTGGCGAGGTAGATTTGGTGATATGCGCGACGATGACTCCAGATCATGTCACCCCGTCGACTGCCTGCCTCTTGCAGCGCCGCCTAGGTTGCATTGCGCCCGCGTTTGATGTCAGTGCCGCATGTTCGGGTTTTATGTTCGCATTGGTGACAGGTGCACAGTTCGTGCGGAATGGTTCTGCCCGCAACGCGTTAATTGTCGGCTGCGAGGTGATGAGCCGAACCGTCGATACCCACGATATTAAAACATATCCTTTGTTCGGTGACGGTGCGGGGGCTGCTTTGCTGCAACCCTGTCCGTCGGATCCAAGAGAAGCGTCTGGGTTGATCAACTTCACCTTGGGATCCGAGGGAGATACCAATGCACTGTGTATTCCAGCGGGAGGGTCGCGTGAACCGACCACGGTGGATTCGCTGAACAGCGGTCGGCAATATTTGGCGATGGACGGTAGAACGGTCTTTAAATGGGCTGTCCGGATCGTAGCGGACAGTTCTCGAGATGTGTTGGCGGCCGCCGGCTTATCACCAGAGGACGTTGATCTTGTAATTCTCCATCAAGCCAACATTCGTATCATCGACGCGGCCGTTAGTCACTTCGGTATTGCAAGGGAAAAGGTCTTCGTCAACCTTGACAAATACGGGAACACTTCTGCGGCCAGCATTCCGATGGCGCTCGACGATGCGAATCGCCAAGGACTTTTAAAGCGGGGTGACATCGTTCTGCTGTGTGGTTTCGGTGCTGGCTTGTCTTGGGGAACTGCGTTGCTGCGCTGGTAGCAACCCAATCCTGAAATATTCAAATCGAGTCTCAGTGTAGCACGGCACTCCGTGCCGTGAGTTCGTCAATGTAGCCGTGAATTCAGCGCTGTAACGGCACGGAGTGCCGTTCTACACTGGTTGCCTTTCCACGCTGGGCTTAATCTTCGCGAAAGCGATAGCCGACACCGCGCACGGTTTCGATTGCATCGGCTTTTTCGCCGATCTTTTTACGCAGCGCGCGGATGTGGACATCGATCGTTCGCTCCAAGACCAGCGTGTCCTCGCCGAGCGCCGAGTCGATCAATTCCGATCGATCAAACGCTCGGCCTGGCTGACGAATCAACGTATCGAGTAGCTTGAATTCGCTCTTTGTCAAATCGACGTTCTGCTCGTCGACGGTGACTCGATAGCGACGTCGGTCTAGCATAATTCCAAAGCGTGCCACCGTTTCGGAGTCATCTTCCATCGGTTTTGATTTGCGGCGGGTCAGGGCTTTGATTCTTTCCAGAAGCACGCGGACGCTGAATGGCTTGGTCACATAGTCGTCCGCTCCTACCGAAAAGCCAATCAATTGGTCCGCTTCCTCGGATTTCGCGGTTAGCATGATGATCGTTGCCGACGCCGTCTCGGGCGTTGCTCGGAGACGACGACAGACTTCGACGCCATCGAGCACGGGCAACATCACGTCCAGCAACACGATTTCAGGCAATCGCAATTGGGCCTGATTCAAGCCGTCTCGGCCATCCATGGATTTCAGCACCTCGTATCCGGCCTTCTCCAAGTTGTAGACCAAGATCTCGGACAGAGCTCGATCGTCTTCAACGACTAGAATTTTGCTTTTTGACATCGAAGGATATGCGTACGAGTTAAGTGCAACGAAACTAAGTAGCGTTGGAACGCTGAAGGATTTGCCGATGGCGAACAATAACGCCATCGACCATATAAATGAGGTCTTCCGCGATACTGACCGCGTGATCTGCGATTTGCTCTAGATGACGCGAAGCCGAAAAACAGTGCATGGCGGCTGCGATTTGAGTGTTGTCTCGCGACATAAGTGAAGTGAGTGTTTCGATAACTTCGACGTTCTTTGCGTCGACGCGATCGTCTTCTTCGATCACTTGGTGGGCTTGTTCGGTGTTGCGTTGAACGAATGCGTCCAGGCTCCGACGGACCATCGAAGTGGTCATCAACGCCATTTCATTGATCCCGGGTGGGATTGGAAATTCGGGATAGGGAACGAGGCTATCCGCCCGTTGGGCAATGTTGCAGGCCAGGTCGGCGATGCGTTCTAAGTCGTCGTTGATCTTCATCATGGTCGTAATTCGGCGAAGATCGGCGGCAACAGGTTGGTGAAGGGCGAGCATTTTGAGGCATTCCTCTTCAATTCGCACTTCGCTACGATCGATCTGACTGTCTCGCCCGATCACTTCTGCTGCCAAGGCCCCGCGCCGTTCAACCAGCGAACGAACAGCGGACGCAATCATGTCCTCTACGCTACCTGATAGCTTGAGCAATGAATTGTGCGCTTCGGTTAGGTCTTGGCTCAAATGCAGTGACATTGGGTATTCTTTCCTCTCAAAAGGTTATTCGCCATGTGTTAAGATGCGATGAATATAGCGTTAAGAGAAGGTGCAGGTCATGCTAAAATCAAGCTCAGAACCCGTGCCGTTGCTGAATTTCGAAGAAGCGAAGAGTAAAGTCGTGGCCGATACGGCTCCCACACAAGGCGGAGGATACGCATACGACGAAGCGGTAATTTCGGCTGGTGCAATCGCCGTGCTAATCCAGATGTGTTTCGCGATCGCAATTGCGGGGCTTTTTGCGACGATGCAAGCGGGTAATTTCGGGCCAATTCCAAGGTTCTTGGTCGGAGCCTGCATTCTAGCGGAATTCGGTATCGTGATTTTCCTTTGCCATTGTCCCTTTCTATTTCCTCCTACGTCACCAGGGAAAAAAATGATTGCATTTGGTAGCCTGTTGGTTGCAAGCGTCCAACTTGTTCCGGCATCCGAGGGTTATGCCATTGGACCATTGTTCGCCTACGTTGTTGCCATTTCAATTACAGGTTGGTTCATGCACCGATTTTTCGGGGCGAGTCTCTCCATGTTTGGCGAGGACGTGTTTCAAGATGCGTTAAGCACGAAAGTACTTCTGTTGCTTTTTGTGGCTGAGCGAAGCAAACTGCTCTGGTTTTCCGCCAAGCCAAATGCTAACGTCTGTCAAAACCGTCCGAAACACTAGGGATTTGCAAGGGAGTGCGCAGTCATGAGCAATGGATTGGGACTATTCAATTGGATTCGAGACGGTGTTAAGCAATCGGTCCTGCTCGGTGTCAGCGATGCCATCGACACCATCGGTTCTCCCGAAGAAAATCGCTCGCTCAACCCCGCTTTGCTGTCCTTCGCCAAGCAACCGTTGGCCATGCAACCGTTGGCCATGCAAGCCGAGGCTCGAATCGACGAACCTGCACAACGAAAAATTCCGGGCGCCAGCGGTCGCAAACGATTGGGCCGTTCACTCAGCGATATCGCCACGAAACCAGCATCCTAGCCAATATCCATGCTAACCCTATTGGCATGCATCCTGTTGGTCCGATGGCTTCGAGACCAGCCAGCATGGGAGCTGGCTCGCGTCGCCATCGCAACCTTCATTCTACTCTTCGCTGGCTGCGGTCAGTTAGGGAAGTTTCCACAAACGACCCTCTCAATCCCCTCGATCCCGTTGGGTCCGCAAACTCAATTCGCCAACCCAATCAACGTCAACACGCAAGATTCCGAGTTTTTGTGGAATCAAATCGTGAATACTGTAGATGATTATTTCCGAATTAAAAGCGAAAAGCGTCCGACTCGTGACGAAATGCAGTGGTACCCTGGGTTGATGGAGACGTACCCCGAGGTAGGTGCTACCTATTTGGAACCTTGGCGCAAAGACGCATTAGAAGGATACCAGCGGTGGCAAAGCACTCTGCAAACCATGCGACGGACGGCGACTATTCGTGTCGACCCGACCAACGAGGGTTTCTCCATCGCGGTCGAGGTTATTAAAGAAATCGAAGACGTGGACCGTTCTCAATATTCCTCGGAGGGTTCCGCCGTAGCCCGACACGATGGCTCGATTGTGCGTGCCGACCGGGCCTTGGCTGGCCAACCCGTTACGCTTGGTTGGATCCGTCAGGAAAACGATACCGATCTGGAACAACGCCTTCTTCGGGAAATCTTAGGGCGTGTTTCGATTGTAAGCCCCCCGCGCAAGACGTTTCTCGGCCGGTAGGATCTCGGCCGGTAGGACGCTCAAAAAGTGGCGTAAGCTTCCAGCTTGCGATTTTCCAACGTGGACTCCATGGCAGGCAAGATGCCTACCCCACATGGCAGGCAAGATGCCTACCCCACATGGCAGGCAAGATGCCTACCCCACATGGCAGGCAAGATGCCTACCCCGCTTTTTAATCAGGACAGTGCACTTAGCAAAAGGTAGGGTAGTTCGAAGGGCGTTCCACAATAGTTTTTCATCGATTACAATCCTAGGTCAATCTAAATGCTTACCGAAGTGTGAGGACCGATCGTACCACCAACCCAATTCTTGCCGTAAAATGACCACCACCTCACAGCGACTCAACGAAGCGGAAAAATTCAAGGATCAAGGCAAGCTTGACGAGGCCACCAACCTTTTGACTGGTATCTTGGCCGAAGACGCAAACCATGTTCTCGCCCACATGATGCTCGCTCGGATCTACACTCAGACGGGTCGGCACGCGGAAGCAGTCCAACATGCGGAAAAAGCTTGCGAACTGGAACCGAACGATTCCACGAATTTCACTGTTCTGAGCGTCACGTACCAACGCGCCTGGGCAGGCACGCAAGAACAACGCTATATTCAAATGGCCGAAGACGCCATGGCGCGATCTAGGATGATCGGCGGTTGATCATCTTCGCGATGGCCCTTCTCCTACCCTCCAACTAGGTCTTTTCGCATGAGCCTCCCTCCTTGGTCCATTGGTGTATTCACAAGTATCGACGCTGGCCTCGGTGTTCATCTGGAAGTCGCTCGGGACTTGCAGATTCCATCGATCCAATTGCATACGCCACACGCAGAAGGGCGTACCCCGGAGGCTGCCGAAAGGTTTCTGAAAAAACTGGATGACTACGGAATCGAACTCACTTGCGTTTTCGGCGGATTCGAGGGAGAGAGCTACGCGGACATCCCAACCGTTGAAAAGACGATTGGGCTGGTTCCTGTCCCAACTCGATCGGCTCGCTTAAAAGAAATGAAAGAGATTTCGGACTTCACTCGCTTATTGGGTTGTAGTGCGGTCGGTCTACATCTCGGCGTCGTTCCTCACGATACCAAATCGCGTGAGTATGCCGACATTGTCGAAGTCACTCGACAGCTATGCGATCATGCACTGCACAACGAGCAAAGCATTCATCTCGAAACCGGGCAAGAATCGGCCGAGGCACTGATGCAATTTATTGGTGATACACAGCGTGCTAATCTCTTCATCAATTTCGATCCGGCAAACATGATATTGTACGGTATGGGTGAACCTATCCCTGCTTTGAAAAAAGTAGGTTCGCATGTACGAAGCATCCATTGCAAAGATGCAACATGGAGCGACCAACCTGGAATCACTTGGGGGGCGGAAGTACCTTTGGGAAAAGGACAAGTTGACATGCGAGCCTTTTTGAAAACCCTCAAGGAGATCGGCTACTTCGGTCCATTGACCATCGAGCGCGAGATTCCACAAGATAGAGAACGACAAAAAGAGGAGATTCAACATGCGACGGAATTGCTTAAGCAGATTCGTCAAGAACTGCTGTGAACCCGAAGCCGTTTAGATCGAGTGCAATTGCGACCTTCAAGATCTGAATCCGGAATCCTGCGGCTGACCCCACCGAAGCGACGTCAACACATCGTTCGGCGACCGTGAAACCACAATTGATTGGGGAACGGCTCTCAAAGACCGTAAAGACCGTAAAGACCATTCCTTTCGTGCGAGATTATTTTTCGCCCCATTTTGTTGGCTGCTGAACCATGCAACAAGTTCGTCAACGGAATGAAATAAAACTTCCAATGCCCCCGTTATCATTGGATTGTTTCCCCATATGGCAAGGCGATGACTATCCGCTTGAATAGCGAAACACCGTTTTTTTGCTGAAAATGCTGCGCCAAGTTCGAAAGCAACACCTTCGTCAATCGTTCTTCCGTCGAGAATAACAACTAAACTATCGCGCTCCAGAATAGCATCGGGGGGGCCGGGGACTGGCCTGATGAAATCGCAGCCAATAGTTGAACTAACGGCGTCAAAACAAGCCCGACGCGCAAGCGAGGGATGATTTCGACCCCTCGCTTACGCGTCGGGCTTGTATTTTCATCGGCCCAGCCGGGGCCACAGGACATTTCAGCAAAGGGAATTTCGTCACCCTGACTTGGCTCGCGAACAGGATCGACCAAGCGAAATGCATGCATTGCACTACGTACGACGAGTTAAATGAAAATGCTTGCTAACCGAAGACCTTTGTCGGCTCTGTCTACCCCCCGAAAAAGTGCTGTGTCACCATGCTGACCCCGTTGGGGGTTCGGCTCGGAAGGAGAGACGAACAATTCTTGGCTGACAGCACATCCTACTGTCTACAATCATTTTATGGAAACGAATCTCACTGTCGAACAATCCAATGCCTTGAATGCATCGAGCGAACATCGCTTGACGGTTCTCGATCCAGTTACCAAACGACGGTACGTCATCGTCGATGAACTTACACTTTCTAAACTTGAATCCATTGAAGCTATTCGAGCTGGAATTGCCCAAATGGAACTTGGCGAAGGGCAACCCTTGTCGGAAGCAATGGAAGATGTTCGTGAACAATTGAGACGACGCGCGTAATGTTTCGCGTCATTATTCACCAACAAGCAAAGGAAGACATTTCCCGAGACGCCAATTGGTGGACTGATAACCATTCCATGGATCAGGCATTGTCTTGGATCGACACTGTCGAAAAACAATTGCAAGAACTTTCTCAAAATCCTCATCGCTTCGGTTTCGCTGATGAGAATGGCTTGTTTCAATACGAGATTCGACAGGTTCTCGTTGGGCTCGGAAGTCGAAGGAGTTATCGTGGACTCTTTACGATTCGCGATGATACGGTGCACGTGTTAACCGTCTTGCGAGCAGAGCAAGGCTCAATTGAAATCCAAGACTTGCGTGTAACATTTTAGAAAAATTAAATCCCGGTATTCGATAGCGTTTCCTCGTCCAAAATCCGCACAGCGCGGTATCGTCCTTGGAAAAACTTCCCGACCTCCTTGTCTTCTAGATTCGCGCGCGTACCAATGTTTTGACACAGCAAACGCATCCACCAAGAAACATCGCTGAGGCCCACCCGCAAAATGGACGTTCCGATCTGACTGTCCGTGCCGATTAACAAAATTGACTCAATTCACACCAGAACAGGATCGAACAACGAGACCCGCACACTTTCACGCTGAGTGAAAGCACAAAAATCGTTGCTCAACCAAAATGCAAACCGAGCGGCGCCATTGAAAACGCCAGCTTGACGAGTTCTCGTACATAAATGTCCAGAATGTCTTGAGACGCTGCAGGGAGTGTTTCATTGACAGCATTACTCGTTTTCTGTTAGAATCCGTTGGAATTCACCTACGTTGTGGCGGCGTCTGACTTTTGTGAAATAGAGATAACCACCTTGTGAACAACTTCGACCCGTACGATAAGACACAGGACGGACCAGAGAATCTCATCCCGCCGAGTGAGGCTGGGATTGCCGAACATCCTCAGCGGATCGGACGTTATCGGATCGAGAAGGTGCTTGGCAAAGGGGGGTTTGGCATCGTCTATCTAGCCCACGACGAGCAACTGAGTCGCCGCGTGGCCGTGAAAGTGCCTCATGCCAAACTGATTTCAAAACCGGAAGATGCCGAAGCGTACCTGGCCGAGGCTCGCACGGTTGCCAATCTCGATCATCCAGGTATCGTCCCGGTGCATGACGTCGGCAGCATGGAAAATTGCCCCTGTTATATCGTTTCTAAATACATCCCTGGAACCGACCTCGCCACGACGATCAAGCAGCATCGGCACAAGTACCGTGAAGCCGCCGAAATCGTCGCTACCGTTGCTGAGGCTCTGCACTACGCCCACAAGCAAGGACTCGTTCATCGGGACGTGAAGCCCGGTAACATTCTAATCGGAAAAGACGACAAGCCGTACGTTGTCGATTTTGGACTTGCGCTACGGGAAGAAAACATCGGCAAGGGACCGAAGTACGCTGGTACTCCCGCCTACATGAGTCCTGAACAGGCTCGGGGAGAAGGACATCGGGTCGATGGCCGCAGCGATGTTTTTAGCCTCGGTATCGTGTTCTATGAGTTGCTCGCCGGTCGTCAGCCATTCCGAGGTGACACGCAGGCTGAACTGCTCGAGCAAGTGACCAGCTACGAGGCACGGCCTCTGCGTCAATACGATGAGAAGTTGCCCAAGGAACTGGAACGTATTTGCCACAAGGCGATGGCGAAGCGGGCCAATGACCGGTATTCATCAGCCCACGACTTGGCCGAAGATCTGCGACACTTCCTGGCCGAGCAGACATTGATCCAGAGTGGCGCATCGCCGGGCGGAATCGCCGCGGTCGCATCGGAGACACATGCTTCTCACATTGCCTCAACCTCGGTAGGTTCAATTGCAGCATCTTCGGCGTCGTTGGGAGCAGGCTCCTCGGACAGCCAGCTCATCAAGATTGTACCCAAGGGCCTGCGTTCCTTTGACGCTCACGATACTGATTTCTTTCTGGAACTGCTGCCAGGCCCAAGAGATCGAGAGGGACTGCCGGACAGCCTGCGATTTTGGAAGACGCGCATCGAAGAAACCGATCCCGACAACACCTTCAAGGTGGGCTTGATCTACGGGCCATCTGGTTGCGGAAAGTCGTCGCTGGTCAAAGCAGGACTATTGCCTCGACTTTCGGAGGAGGTAATCGCCGTTTATATCGAAGCCACACCGGAAGAAACGGAAACCCGTCTGCTACATGGCCTGCGGAAACGCTGCCCGGCGTTGGAAGACAACCTGACGTTGAAGGAGACGCTGGCGGCATTACGGCGAGGTCAGGGTATCCCGGTCGGCAAGAAGGTCCTAATCGTACTGGACCAGTTCGAGCAATGGCTGCACGCTAAGAAGGAAGAAGAAAACACCCACTTGGTGCAAGCCCTGCGGCAGTGTGATGGAGGCAAGGTGCAGTGCATCGTGATGGTGCGGGACGACTTCTGGATGGCCGCAACCCGATTCATGCGAGAATTAGAGGTCAGACTTGTAGAAGCTCAGAACTCGGCGGCTGTCGATCTCTTTCCCGTGCGTCATGCCGAGAAGGTGCTGGTAGCATTCGGGCGGGCGTTTGGCACTTTGCCAGACAACGTCAAGGAACTGAACAAGGAACAGAAGTCCTTTCTCACGCAATCGGTGGCAGGTCTGGCCGAAGACGGCAAAGTCATCTGCGTTCGCTTGGCTCTCTTTGCCGAGATGATGAAGGGCAAGGCATGGACGCTTGCCACGCTCAGGGATGTTGGCGGGACGAAGGGTGTTGGCGTCACGTTCCTCGAAGAGACTTTCAGTGCTTCCACTTCACCACCCGAACACCGCTACCATCAGAAAGCGGCTCGTGCGGTACTCAAAGACCTGCTTCCCGATTCCGGCATGGACTTGAAGGGTTACATGCGGTCCTACGCTGAGCTGCTGGAAGCGTCGGGCTATGGGAACCGCCCCAAGGACTTTGACGAACTGATCCGCATTCTGGACAGTGAAATCCGGCTCATCACGCCTACCGACCCCGAAGGAAAATTCGCCGACAATGAATCCGTGACGCAGACCCAAGCGGGGCAGAAGTATTTCCAACTGACGCATGACTACTTGGTTCATTCGCTACGAGACTGGCTGACCCGCAAGCAAAAGGAAACTCGCAAGGGCCGAGCGGAACTCAAGCTGTTCGACACGGCGGTGACATGGAACGCCAAGCCGGAAAACCGCTTCCTGCCGTCATGGTGGGAGAACCTCAACATCCGGTTGTTTACAGACAGGAAGAAGTGGACCGAGCCGCAGCGGGAGATGATGGGCAAGGCGGGACGGGTGCATGGGATTCGCACGAGCCTTGTGGCATTGCTCTTGGTCGGTGTGACGTTCGCCGGGATCAGTGTTCGTCTCGCAATTCTCGACCAACAGTCCCGGACCCAAGCTCAGGTTCAGGAAAAGGAAAACGTCACACGTGCCGAAGGATTGGTGGCATCGCTGCTGAGTGCCGACAGCGCGGGGGTTCCCGCTATCGTCTCTGACCTGAAGGCTTATCGTGCGTGGGCCGATCCGCTATTGCGTGAAGAAAGCGACAAAGCGGCAGACAAATCCCGGCAGAAACTCCATGCCAGTCTGGCCCTGCTGCCGGTGGACACCACGCAGGTCGATTACGTTTACGGTCGGTTGATTGACGCCGAACCGCATGAAGTTCCGGTGATCCGTGACGCTCTGGCCCCGCACAAGGACGCCTTGCTGGACAAGCTGTGGGCGGTGGTGGAGAAGCCGGAAAAGGGGAAGGAATCCCAACGGCTGCGGGCGGCGAGCGCGTTGGGGAAGTACGACCCAGAGAGCGAGAAGTGGACGAAGGCTCAAGAAACGGTCGGCAACGATCTGGTGGCCGTGCCAGCGGTGTATTTGGCGATGTGGATGGATTCGCTGCGTCCAGTACGGACGAAACTCTTCACGCAGTTATCTGCCGTTTATCGAGATGCGACTCGACGAGAAGTGGAGCGGTCGCTGGCGACGGACATCCTCGCCGACTACGCTGCCGACCAGCCGTCCGTGTTGGCCGATTTGCTGATGGACGCCGATGACAAACAGTTCGCCGTGATCTACCCGAAGTTCAAGGAGCAGGGGGAACGTGGCCTGCCCGTGCTGACCGCTGAGATCGACATGACCCTCCCGCCGGATCTGACTTCCTCGGATGACAAGCGTGAGAAGCTGGCAAAGCGTCAAGCGAATGCGGCGGTGGGGTTGTTGCGGATGAACCAACAGGCGAAGGTTTGGCCGCTCCTGAAGCACAGTCCCGACCCACGGGTGCGGAGTTACCTCATCCATCGGCTGAGTCCGCTGGGAGCCGACGCTCAGGCCATCGTGAAGCGTCTGAATGAAGAGCCAGACATCACGATTCGTCGGGCTTTACTCTTGAGCTTGGGCGAGTTCAAAGAGACGGAATTTACGCCCGACGACCGGAACGCCCTGCTGCCGAAGCTCCAGGAGATGTACCGGACGGCTGACGATCCGGGCCTCCATGCCTCGGTGGAATGGCTGTTGCGACAATGGAAGCAGGAGGCGTGGCTAACGCAGGTGAACGACGAGTGGGCGAAGGACAAGGAGGGGCGAGAAAAGAAGATCGCCGAGATCAAGGAGTTGGTCACCAAAGATAAAAAGTCGCCGCCGCAATGGTACGTCAACACACAGGGGCAAACGCTGGTCGTGATTCCCGGCCCGGTGGAATTTGTGATGGGATCGCCGGTCACGGAAATTGGCAGGTACGAGAACGAGCTTCAGCACAAGCGGCGGATCAGCCGCACGTTTGCCCTTGCCACGAAATCGGTCACGCTGGAGCAGTACGGGCAGTTCGACAAGGGCCACTCGGGGTTTGCGGAAAAAAGTGGTCGGTCGAGCGACTGGCCGTCTCGACGACTCGGCCCGGTGACTGGGATCGACTGGTATCAGGCGGCGAAATACTGCAACTGGCTGAGCGAGCAGGAGGGGCTGCCTGTCGAGCAATGGTGTTTCGAGATCACGAGGGATGAGATCAAACTGAAAGCGGGCTATCTGAGTCTCAGCGGTTATCGTTTTCCAACGGAAGCGGAAATGGAATATGCGACTCGTGCGGGAGCGTTGACTAGTCGCTACTTCGGAGAAACGGACGAATTGCTGCCGAAGTATGCGTGGTACAACAAGAATTCCCCAGACAAGACGTCGCCGGTAGCGAGGCTGAAGCCGAACGATTTCGGCCTCTTTGATGTGCAGGGCAACTGCTACACATGGTGTCAGGAGAGCTTCAAGGCGTATCCTCAAGGAACGGAAGCGGCAGAGGACACAGAAGATGGACTTGAGATCTTAAGCACGAGTGACCGTGTGTTGCGCGGCGCTTCGTTCATCAATCAATCGTCACCCGTGCGTTCTTTCTTCCGTTTCAGCTTCCCTCCGCGGACCCGGAACCCCGTTATCGGATTCCGTGTGGCGAGGACTTTACCGCTTGTCTCCCATACCCCTTTACCCAGGCCTGATGAAAATCCCGGAATTTAGGTAGTCTGGGCAAAAATTGGAGTTGAAAACTGCTACGCAACTTCGTACTTGGTGAGTTATCAAACAAACCCAAGCGAAGGAGCGCAGCAGCAATGGGATTATTTCTCAAAACCGTCGGTCAGTACAGTGCCTCAACTTACGAAATCGCAGGGTTTCGTCAGGAGGAAGCCTCGATGTGTGTTCCGGATGTCGTCCGGTAAGCAGTATCGGAGATTCGACGCTTCGAGATCAAGCTTCGCATTGCGTAAACATCCTTCGGTTTGCCCGCGACGTTGGAGAACAACCGGCCGAAATCTTTGATCTGCAACCGCCAATAGTCCGGATCCAACTTCAGTCGTTCGAAGACCGGAGCGACAGCGGCAGGTGTGTAACCTGTCTTGTCCGCACGGATTTGTCTGGCGCTGGCGTCTAACAACTCCAAATAATCCGCAATTGGCATCGACAGAAATCCCTTGTCGCTGCAACGTTCTCGCGTCTGATTCGCACAAGCCAGCAGCGTTTCCTCGTCCAAAATCCGAACAGCACGGTATCGTCCTTGGGAAAACTTCCCGACCTCCTTGTCTTCTTGATTGGCGCGCGTGCCAATGTTTTGACAGAGCAAACGCATCCACCAAGCAACATCGCTCAGCCGCTTTCGAATCGTCGCGAGCTTATCGGGCTCGTTGAGCAACTTGCCTTGGGGACACGCGAAATCGCAAGCGAGCCCGGAGCAACGACCAGCCAAGTCAACCAAGTCCGCTTCAAGGCAACGCCGAATTGAATCATGAGGTCGACCGGAACGAATTGCAACATTTGGAAAAACCCTCTCTTTGTTCTGGCTCTTCCATTACCACTGACCGTCCTGCTTTGTCGAGATTGGTATCGACAACGCAGCTCTGCATTAGCTGCAGTGTTCTATCGAATGTCAGTTGCAGATTTCTTATTACCAAGCTTTCATTGGGATGACCGTGAATGACTACTTGGTTTTCGAATTGCTGGGTGTATTTCTAACCACCACTCGTCTATCATGTTGGTAGCTCGATAGTGACGGATCCACTCCTTTAATTATTTTTTCTGTTCTTTCCAATGTAATCAGATGAACGAGGACTTTAGTTGAGCGACAGGACAGACATTCCCAACTTATTTCCTTAATTTTTGCCCGATGTTCATGAACGACAAAACGAAGTGGAACATGGACCCTCAATCCGTCAAACATGACTCGAATCGCGCAACGAGGTACCTTTGAGAAAGTCGATTCTCTTTGCCGAACGTTTAGTTTTGAACTCGAAAAAGGGAAGCCTGATCTCCGAGATTACTTGGTGCAAGTTGCAAAAGACGACCAGCCAACGCTCCTTAAAAATCTACTGGAATACGAGGTCAGAAACAGGAGAAAGGCTGGACAATTCCCGACTGCACAGGAATACATTCAACTGCTTCCCGAGTTCGACGGATTGATTCGAAGGGTATTTTTGGATGCCAGCAGCATTTCAGTGGCTTCTCTAGTGGAGTCTGACGTTGGCGAAACGAGGATACATGCCGCACCGGCTGCATCACGGCTTGGAGACTACCGACTTGTTCGCGAGCTCGGCCGTGGCGGAATGGGTGCGGTGTTCGAAGCGGTTCACCTGGTTCGTGGCCATCGTGTTGCACTGAAAACCTTGCCCGCAGTGAGTGGGGAATCGCTTCACCGATTTAAGCGAGAGTTTCGCGCGCTGTCGGACGTCACTCATCCGAATCTGGTTGGGCTGCAAACCCTGGAAAACGATGGAGGGCAGTGGTTCATAACGCTTGATTTACTGGATGGATACGACTTCCTTAGCTTCGTGCGCCCGTCTGGCAAATTGGATATGAGTCGACTTCGTTCTGCGTTGGGACAGTTGGCGGCGGGGCTCATGGCGCTTCACGCACGTGGCATCGTGCACCGCGATTTGAAGCCAGGAAATGTGATGGTTACCAACCAGGGAAGAGTGGTTATTCTCGACTTTGGGTTGGTCGCGGAGATGGATCGAACTGGCGTATCGACGGCGAGTGGGATGATCGCGGGCACGCCTGCCTACATGGCTCCCGAGCAGGCCGCCGGGGATAAGGTTGGTCCGCTCGCTGACTGGTATGCCTTTGGTGTCATGTTGTACGAAGCACTTTCTGGAAACCGTCCTTTTTCAGGCGATGCCTTTCGAATCGTGCGAGACAAGCAACTGATGGATGCACCCGCACTGGCTGCGGATTCCTCCGTTGCATCGGACTTCGCCGAACTATGTATGTTGCTCTTGGCACGTGATCCTAACGCCAGGCCCAACCCACTTCAAATAGCGGGGGTCGTTGCGTCCGCAGTTCCCGCAATGACAAGCAATGCCTTGAACGCGGATCGTTTGGTGGGACGGGAATCTCAATTGGCATCGCTAGAGGATGCAATGCTCAATTTTCGGCGTTCGTCCACACCCGTCACGGTCTTTATTAAAGGACGCTCGGGCGAAGGAAAGTCAAGCCTGGCAGAGGCTTTCCTGACCCCTTTGCGAAGCGACCCTTCCATGGTGGTGATGTCGGGACGCTGTTATGATCGCGAGTCCGTTCCATTCAAGGCGCTAGACACCCTTATCGACGCTTTGACTTCGCATTTAAGGTCCTTGCCTGCGGCTTCCGCAGCATTGTTATTGCCGGACGACATTGGCTTGTTGGCAGAAGTCTTTCCAGTTCTACGAAGATGTGAGGTTGTGGCTCAAGCCCCACGAGGAAGATTGGATGCTTTGGATCAACAACAGGTACGCCAACGAGCCTTTGCCGCTCTTCGACTTTTGTTGGATCGGATTGGGCAACGGACGCCGCTCGTGTGGTTTATCGATGACCTTCAATGGGGGGATGTCGACAGTGCAGGCGCAATGTTTGAGATCCTTAGGCCTCCTGAGGCTCCAGCGGTTTTGTTCTTGGGAGGATTTCGATCGGATGAGGCAGACACCAGTCCTTTTCTCAACGAGTGGACGTCTCGACAGCAACAGAACGGGATTTCGTTTGGTGACCGGACGGTGAGCGTTGGACCGCTTTCCTTAGATGATGCCACACAATTAATTGTCAACGTGGTGGGACAAAATGACGAGATCGTTCGACGCCGCGCGGTTCAATTTCATGCTCAAGCGGGCGGGAACCCCTTTCTTTTGGTGGAGCTTGCTGGTTGTTTTAATCCCGATACCGATGCCTTTCATACCACAGATATTCACGGTGTGCTTGCCTCCAAATTGGAGCAACTTCCTGCAGAAGCTCGACCTCTCCTGGAGGCGATTGCCGTATCTGGGCAAGCAATCGAATTAGCCGAGGTGGTCGCTGCATCCAACATCAACGAGTCACCGGAACAGACCCTGACACGCATGCGTAATGTTCGGCTCTTGAGAGTCGTCGGGGAAAAAGTCGATACGTATCATGACCGAATCCGATATGCGGTTATCGATCGACTCGGAGCTGATTCAAAAAAAGCAATTCACAAGCGACTCGCTCAAGTTGTCGAGCAAATGGGCAATTGCCTTACCGAAGACGAAATCGATACTCTAACCCATGGAAAAGACGATTCGCCGAATCGACCTGCGCTGGCACGCGTGTACGATTTGGCATTCCACTTCGATGCGTGCGGTGAGCATCGGCGCGCGCTGGCCTATTCCCAAATCGCGGCCAGTCAAGCTCGAGCTCAATTTGCAATCGATGTTGCTTCCCAGCAGTATGTCATCGCAAAACGGAACGCACTAAACTCTTCGCAAGAAGTCCGGTTTCGCATCGCTAGAGGAAACGGCGAAGCGTTGATGCAGCTTGGGCGTTACGAAGAAGCCAAGATCGAACTGGAATCTGCTTTCTCGCTTGCCGAACAAAGCTACGATCTATCCGACGCAAGGGGACTGCAGAGCGAATTGGCTTTGAAGCTGGGTCTGATTGGACAAAGCATCGAATTTTCTGTCGACGCGCTGCAGCATGTGGGAATCAAAGTACCTAGAACGTCTTTTGGTTTGACGCGGGCATTGGTCTTGGAATCCACGGTCCAAGCACTGCACAGCTGCTTTCCTGGGTTGATTAAAAAACAGAAACCGAACCGATCGATCGATCTAGCAAACAAGTTGCTGGGGAAGCTTTGCTATGCTTACTATTGTCACAATGTACTCTATCTGCTTTGGGCTTCATTAGCAGGTTTGAATCGAGCCGAGCGCCTGCCTCCATCGGCTTCTTTGGCATTCAATTACGTAGTGCAAGCCAATGACATGGCCGTTCTGGGATGGCATAGTCGGGCAGGTCGCTTTTACCAAGCTGCCATGGATTTGAGCAAAAAACTAAACGACCAATGGGGTGCTGCGCATGCTATGAATCACAGTTCCTTAGGCAGCCTAGGAGCCGGGCGCTACGAGGACACCATTGTTAAGGCAACTCCAGGTACGATCGTATTTAGCAAGCTAGGCGATTTGATGGAAACACACGTTGCGCATTTCAGTATCGGAATGAGCAACTATGGACTCGGCCAGTTGGATAAGGCACTAGAAAAATCGAAATGGATTTTTGAGTCCTGTGTTCGCCATGGTGACAATGTTTTCGGGCCCATGGCATTTTGTCTTTGGGCACGAGCCAGTCGCGGGAACTTCCCGTTTGATGAACTGGTTGGCTGCCTGGGAGTCTATCCGGGAAATAACCTCGCCAGCATCTGCGTTTCAATGGCCGAAGGGTATTGGCACATTCATCATGGTCGAACCAAGAAAGCGGTTGATGCGTTTGAACAGGCATGGCAAATTTCTTGGGCGAACAGCTACCTTGTCACCTACAACAGTTGGGTTCTAACCGATTATGTAGCTGCGTTAAGGCTTCATTCGCAGACTGCAAAACCCAGCGACCAAAAAATGGAGCGCTTCATTCGGCGGCGATGGCATCAAATCGCTCGATGGGCTAGTTATGTTTCCCTGGTCCTTCCCCCTGAACGCCCCCGCGCGCTTCGGGAGCTAGCCTTGGTGTACGAATCTCGAGGGCAGATCAAGAAGGCTTGGAAGCTGGCGGGTAAAAGCTGCCGAAAGGCTCAAGAAACAAAATCCGAATACGAATTTGCAAAATCTCTTTTGGTTCTAGGGCTGACGGGAAAGAAACTAGGACACCCGGAAGCCGAGGACCAAATACTCAATGCACAACGCGACATAGCAAAATTGGAAAAAGCTGTAGACGATCTGATCCAATAGCGAGTCCGTTCTGAGAGGCACTCTGATATCAGAATTTTCTTGTAGCACTCAGGAACATCCAGTGGGCTGCAGTATGGAAGGAACTAGAAGAAAAGTCACCTCCCGCTAAGTCGCTTGTGGCAACTCGCATGGTTGGGCGAAAGGAATACTGATAAGCAGCATCATACTCCCAACCATTCCGCTTTAACCCAAAGCCACCGGTAAAGTAATGGGACAGAATGGTCGGAATGTAGGGTGTCATGGAACCACTCTGGGCAGCGTCGTTATTGTAGCTGTATCCAACGCGTACGGTTTTGTCGGTTCCGAAGTCTTGTTCTAGGCCAGTCTTTACCACAATAGTATCGGACCAAGCCAGTGGAATCGAATCATTGAGAGTTGGTCCGGCGACGGCTTGAAAAACAGGGTTGGATGGGTTTCGAAATGCGAAATCGATTTTATTCGCAGCACGCGACCATTGCTGCCAATCCAAATCGAGTCCGATCCGTCTTGATTCCGTAAGCTTGTACTGCAAGCCGAAACCAAGGGACCTTGGCCAAACGATATCCAGGATCATGTCATAGGCGGAGGTCCCAAGGCCGGGAATCATTACCGAAGCGTTGCCGTTGTTTTTAAATCGGTTCTGGCTTTGATACCGCGCTGCGACAGTCAGTTGTTCCGTTAGATCGTATTGGAGGCCCGTCGACCATGTGAGAGCAGTCCCGGTCGCTTGAACATCGATCTTAGTCGGAGTCCCGGTTAGCGGAGCGCTATTGATGAAGTAGGGTCCCTCAAGCTCGATATGGCTGGCAGCCACTCCCAAAGTACCACCGATCCGCAATCGTTCCGTCGCTTGATAGGAGACGCCGGGTAGAATTCGAACAAGCATCCCAATCGATTTGTAGAATTGGGGACCAGCCAATGGTCCTGGTGGTCCTTCCATGCTCCAGCGTGCACCAAACCCAGCGGGTGTGTAAACTCCAAGCCCGACTGCGAGATCGTCATTGATTCGATGACCGAATGTAAGCGCTCCCAAGCCAAACAGGTCGTTGCTTGCACTGAGACCCGGATTTTGAGGATCCGAATACTTCAGATCCGGAAATAGCATTCCCACACTGACTTCGAGAACGTCTTGTGTTTCCCCGCATTCGCACTTGGTTGCACCGATCAGCCCCGCTGGGTTGTCATGCAGTACGAAACCATTATCGCTGAAGGCAAAATTAGTTCCGCCTCGGCCCGCGGAACGGGCACCTAACGCGGGCAAGAGGGTTTCGCTCCAACCCTGGGTCGCGCACAACAATAACAATAACAAAGCAAAAAACGCTCTGATCATGAAGATGGGGTATTTTTGTAGCGGAAGATGGTTTGGCGCAGGACATCTATTCATATTCTAGCTCTCTTTAGAACAAATTGCCCGGGAGTTCCGCCCTCACAGATTACCGAAAAAGCGATTGCAAGCTCATTCTTGCCTCTTACGTGTTGGATCGGCTGTAGCAAATACAACGGTGATTCCGGTTCAAGGGCTCCATCGTCATTTCAAAGCTATTGCCATAAGGCTTTTCACCCACCGACTTTGCGCTTTTCTGAAGAAAGCTGGAAATGGCAGTCGAAAAAATTGTCAAACCTT
>JANPNA010000211.1:0-1922 GCA_031427235.1 Pirellula sp. | reverse complement strand
TAACGCCATGGAAATCACCGAGGTTCGCATCAAATTGATGGAAGAGTCCGAAGATCGACTTCGAGCATTTTGTTCGATTACGATTGATCATTCGTTCGTTATTCGAGATTTGAAGATCATTGAGGGAGTCAATGGACCATTCGTGGCGATGCCGAGCCGAAAAATGTCTGCACGCTGCGGGAAATGTGGAAATAAAAACCATTTGCGAAGCAGCTACTGCAATCAATGCGGAACTCGATTGCGTGGCCCGCAGGATGTGCGCGACGTAGAAAGTGGGGGTGGAACCAACAAGATGTACGCGGACATAGCTCACCCGATCAATCAGGCTTGCCGGGATCTCATTCAGAATTCGGTCATTCGCGAGTATTTGGTGGAATTGGATAGGGCCAAGCAACCGGACTACAAATCTAGGTATGATGATGAATATGTCGAATCGACACATTCGGAAATCCAATCCCCAGTCAGTCCAGCCGAAACTTCTTCCGTTCCAAAGCCACACTTCTTGGATGCTGAAAAGAAGACCAGCGCCAATACGGGCAGCACGCCGGAAAAGCGAGATTTTGGCGACGGCGTATTCTAAGTTCTCACGAAAATGCTTCTGAATCCAGCTTCAAGATCCCCAGACCTGACCACACTCCCGGCGATTTTTGCACTACTCTTGACGCTCACGGCGGCCACCGGGCGGTGCGAAGATCCGAAAGGCATGGCTCTCATCCCTGCTGGTGAGTACGTCATAGGCGGTCCGTCGCCTGAAGCCATTCGCGAAGTACGCCAGACCATTCAAGCAAATCGCCCTTGTTGTTCCGGCTTGGTCAAAGGCTTCGAGGACTGCAGTCCAAAGCACAAAGTCAAGATTCGCTCGTTTTGGATGGACAAGACCGAAGTTACCAACCGAGACTTCGCCAAGTTCGTGGAGACGACCGGCTACAAAACCATCGCCGAGTTAGAACTTGATCCAGCCAATTTCCCTCAGGTACCGAAAGATCAATTGAAGTCCGGTTCGGTGGTTTTTACTCCACCGTCGAAGGCTGTTTCGCTGTTCAACTTCATGGAATGGTGGAGCTATGTTCCAGGAGCATGCTGGAATCATCCAGAGGGACCGAAAAGTTCCATCGCGGACTTGATGGACTATCCCGTAGTCCACATCGCCTATGCCGACGCGGAAGCGTATTCAAAATGGGCTGGCAAACGATTGCCGTCGGAAGCGGAATGGGAATCGGCGGCCCGCGGTGGACTGGACGAACAAGCGTATCCTTGGGGAAACCGATTGCTGGTGGATGGCAAATGGCAGTGCAACGCATTCCAAGGGGAGTTCCCGCATTTAGACGTGGCGACAGACGGCTTCAAAGGGATCGCACCCGTAGGTCAATTTGCGCCTAATAAATACGGATTGAAGGATATGTCAGGCAACGTTTGGGAATGGTGCAGTGATTTCTACCACCCAGACACGTATCGCAACCGAGCGGAGCTAGGCAAAGTGATCGAAAATCCGAAGGGACCGATCCGCAGTTGGGACCCTGAGGAACCGGGTATTGTCAAACGCGTCCATCGAGGTGGTTCGTTTCTCTGCAGCAGCGAATACTGCGCCCGGTATATGATTGGTACGCGAGGCAAGGGAGACATCGATACTGGTGCTTCGCACGTCGGTTTCCGATGCGTCAAGGACCTGCCATAGTGTAGCTCGGCACACCGTGCCGAGAACCGCGCTGCCGAAAATCAGAACAGCGCTGCCGAGAAACTGAATCTCCGTGCCGAGAAACAGAAACAGAAACAGAAATAAAGGCGTCGATCTTAAGCTGGGCCGCGAAACACTTTCGCTAGCGTTCCCTAGTAGCGGAATGCGTCAAGCATTTCGTTGACGTCCAGCATTCACGAAAGCTTTGACAGCTTCCGCTACGATTTAAATCGGCCCGCCTTAAGAT
>JANPNA010000210.1:0-3364 GCA_031427235.1 Pirellula sp. | reverse complement strand
CTGTAGCAAGGACTTATGCCTTCGATTTGGCTTGATGGCCAAATCAATTCGCAATCCTGCTTACGACACTCGTCGTAAGCAATAACACCAATGAATTCATTGGCTAATTTGACGAGCCGTGTATTTTTGCTTACGACGACTCATTAGCTTGTCTCGCCCCCATCGTAAGCAATAATGCCAATGAATTGATTGACTAAGTGATCATAAAAAGAACTGGTGCTTACGACGATTGCAAAAACTGCAGTGTGTTCAAGAAAAAACTGACCGCGCCTACCATACCTACTTAAACGCAGATTGAGGAGCAAGCATTTTGGCAAATTTGGAACGGGTGACGACTGGTAACCGTGACTATTACCGTCTGAGAGTGTACGTCGATAAGAAGCGACAAGTGATAAGTTTCGGGAATGCGGACGACCGAGAAGCCGACGATGCAAAACGACACATCGAGCATTTGGTCGAATGTCAACAACGATCCCGGTTGCCGGACAGGCTAACCAAACGGTGGCTTGAAACGATTACGGATACGCTTCACAATCGGCTGGCCAGCTTGGGCGTGATAACGCCAAGAACAATCTCGTCCGCCCCTTCGCTGCTCTTGGCCTATTTAAGGGCCTATATTTCCAGTCGAACCGATTGGAAGAAGCCAGAGAACTACAAACAAGCAGTAGACAAGCTCGAGACTTATTTGTTAACGCGGACTAAGGCAAAGCGAGATGTACCACTGGCTACCCTTCGGCAGTCCGATATTGAAGCGTGGCAAAGATGGATGGTCGGTACATTAGGTATGAGCTCCAACACCGCTGGGCAAAACGTCAAGCGTTGTCGCCAAATCATGGCTGTTGCCGTGTCTGACAGATTAATTGAAACGAACCCATTTGCCAACGTGAAGATAGATTTATCATCCGACAAGTCAAAGAATAGGTTTATCGATTCACCTACATGTCAATTGGTACTCGATGCATGCCCCGACCAAGAATGGCGGGTAATATTTTCTCTATGCCGGTGGGGAGGGCTTCGGTGCCCCACTGAGGTGCTTTCACTACGTTGGTCGGATATCGACTATGCGAAACAGCGATTCAAGGTTACGTCACCTAAAACCGCGCGGTATGGGAAATCGGAGCGACTTGTCCCTCTCTTCCCTGAGCTTGCCAAGGAGCTGAAGGATTTGGCTGACATCTTGGCACCTGGCCTATCTAGCCCGCTCAGTGGTCACGTCATAACCCGTTATCGCTCAAGCGAGGCAAATCTTCGTACCCAGTTGCACCGCATTTGCGGGGTAGCAAAAGTACCGGTATGGCCAAAGCCATTTATGGCCTTAAGGGCCACAAGACGAACCGAGCTAGAGCGCAGTTCCATTTACCCTAACTACCTACTCAATGCATGGTTTGGCCATTCTGCCAAGATTGCCGAGGACCATTACCTCCAGGTTACTGACGCCGACTATGTATTAGCAGCCAAAGCCACAACAGCATTAGCCGGAGCCTCTTCCCCAAAAACAAAGGTTAGTGAGCCACCCGAATCGCTGGAGGGCCCACTGGAGGACCCATTTAGGGAAATAGTGGCACCATCCGCATCCATACGACAATGCACAATACCCAATAAAAAAAGGGCTCTGATGGCCCTTGGTACATTGCTGATGGCAATGGGAGTACACCCATCAGGATTCGAACCTGAAACCCTCGGTTCCGAAGACCGATGCGCTATCCAGTTGCGCCATGGGTGCATTTACTTCTTGCATTTTTATAGAAAACCGATGCGTCCGTCAATTGCCGTTGCCGCAACTTTCAAAGCTTCTTTTCCAAAAAGCCTAGCAAACCGCATGCCGCCTCCTTTTGCCGAACCCCCCGCCCCGCTAGGTCCTCCAAATCGGTGACTGATGGAGATGTTAGCTTCAATGACTGAACCTCGAATCGTTCTCCTGGAGCGTCTCGCCTCACTATCGCACAGTACACTTGACCGTCCATCCCGGCTGGTGCACCCGGTCCTAAGTGGCCTGTTATGGCGGCTGCGATCGTTGCCTCCGGAGTTTTTTCCAATACCGCACGAGCCAGTGCAATTGTCACCTCCGCACTCACCGGACCGATCACTGGATCATGCAAAAGCTCGGAGGAAATCCCTAACCATGCCGTTTTCGTGGGTGTTCTATACACGACCATCGATCCGCATAAAAATTCAGAAATACCAGGGACTTGCCCCAGTTCCGCTGCAACCAAGCCTGCGGTACAACTCTCTGCCAAGACCAACCGATCACCGCGGTCTCGCAACCGATCGCGCACACTCAGTAACATCGAATACAATGGAGCTACTCGATCACCCGCCATTTCGCTTTTCATTTCTGCAGCATGAGCCAAAAACAAGTCGAAAACACCATAAAACCCCAGTCGCGGGCGCGTCCGCTTCTCGGAACCAACATACCATCTTTTTGTTTCGAAACGATCCAAGAACTTTCGCACTACGCGGCCCATCTGGTCGCAGGACTTGTTCGCGAACGAGCTGCGTTGGGCCAAAAAACGGTGATCGGGCTACCCGCTGGCTCCACTCCGCTAACGACCTTTCGCGAGCTGATTCGATTGCATCGTGAAGAGGGGCTGGACCTGTCGGGCGTTGTCCTGTTTTCGTTGGACGAATACTATGGGTTGCCCGCCAACAGCCCACAGTCGCACCGCGGCTGGCTCCAAGAACAACTGCTCAATCACGTCAATATCCCACCTGACCAAGTCTATTTCTTGGACGGACAACTTCACCCAAGCGATATCGACTTGCACTGCCGTCGGTATGACGAAGCGATCCAGCACGCGGGCGGGCTAGACCTTGTCATTCTAGGTATCGGCCTCAATGGCCATATCGGCTTCAACGAACCTTTCTCCGTGCGCCGAAGCCGGACCCGACTCTGCACCCTCGACCCGATTACTCGTCGCAGTGTTGCAAGTGACTTTTTCGGCGAAGACAATGTTCCAATCCAAGCGCTCACCGTCGGATTGAGCGGAATACTCTCTGCCCGACGTATCTTGTTATTGGCGATCGGTGAACATAAATCCAAAATTGTGGTTGAGGCACTCGAACGTCCAATCAGCGATCGGGTTCCGGCTTCTTATCTACAAGAGCATGGTGACGTACGTGTTCTGCTGGATGGACCCGCCTCGTGCATGCTCAAAGGGGCATCGACCACTTGGTTGCTCGGTAATGTGAAATGGGACGACGAGCTCATCAAACGAGCGACTTTGTGGCTATGCGCTCAAACGGGCAAGGCGCTCCTTAAGCTCGATGCGGACGATTTTCGCGCGCACGATCTCCATCAACTCTTGCGACACCATGGTCCTGCTGAGTCGATCGCGCAAAAAGTCTTTCGGTGGATGCTCGACAC
>JANPNA010000209.1:0-11492 GCA_031427235.1 Pirellula sp. | reverse complement strand
TGCGGATCTGATTATCGATGCCACAGCGTCGAATCTAGTGTTGACTAAGGCGGAAGAAGTCTGGCGGCGACACAGGGAGTCTCGTTGTGATTTCGCGTCCGTCGCGATTGATGGGCAAGCGGATCGCTTGCTTGCCGTAGTTGTCAAAAAACAACATTCCGGCGCGGCGTTTGATGTGATCCGAAGAATGAAACTTGCTGCGTGCAACGACCCTCGAATGTACGCTTATCTCGAAGCATTTTTTCCAAAGCAACCTGCACCTCCGTTTCAACCAGAGCCGGGATGCTCGGATGCTACATTTGTCGGATCAGCGGCCGACACTGCGCTTTTGGCCGCAATCGCAATAAATCTCATCGGCGAGTCGTTTTCGAAGGAGCATGCAACAGCATGGGGATACTTTGCGGCTTCTCCAAAGTGCGGTGACCTGAGCACCTTAGCGATGGAGAAGGCTTTTGTTTGCGATCTGGTGTTTACCGATCCGCAGACCGACTACGAAACGCGTATGGAGCCGAGCGTATGGAAATCGCTCCAAAGCTGGAGGGAAGAATCTCGCCGAGTGCGCGGCGAAGACGTAGAGACGGGGGGGCTTCTATTCGGAGAGATGAGCGAACACCTCGGTATAGTCTGGGTATCTGAAGCAAGCGGGCCGCCTGCAGATAGCCAGCATGCGGCAGAGGAGTTTGTCTGCGGAATTGAGGGAACTGAATGTCTGAACTCTGAAAAGGCGTCTCGTTCGCGCTGTTCAGTCCAGTACGTGGGAACGTGGCATACCCACCCGGTGAGTTCCCCTGAGCCGAGTAAGCGTGATTTCGGAGCGATGGCGCAGTTGCTTACTACCAGCTTGACTCCCGTCGAAAGGCTACTGTTGGTTATCGTGGGGCGAATCCAGGAAGGAGTAGCAGTGACGTCGACCGTCTTTCTTCGCAGAGAATTCGAGGAGTTGCGCCGGATTGGATTCCTGCGACGTAAGGTGGCAACCGCAACCTTTTCAGAAGTGACCACAACGCAGCCTCCACGAATTGGGATTGCGTTGTCCGGCGGTGGTTCTCGGGCGATGGCATTTCACCTGGGCTGTTTACGAGCGATGCATGACCGCGGCTTGCTTAATAACGTCGAAGTTCTTTCTACTGTCTCAGGCGGCTCGGTGATTGGGGCAATGTACGCATACTCCAATGACAGCTTTGATGAGTTTGAACAGAGAGTGCTCGCAATTCTAAAAAGAGGGCTTGTGCGTGGGATTGCACGGCGAACTCTGTTCTCAAGACGCCTACTGCAGATCTTCGGTACGTTAGCAACCTCCGGACTCGTCGCGACTATAACTTTTGCAGCGAGATTTGTTCTCGGGATGATTGAATTGCTTCTTCCAAGAAGATCGAAGGCAAAGGGTGTATTTTCACAGCGACTCCAGCCACCCTTTAGACGTTGGGTGACGCGCACCCAGGCCCTTGAACAGACATTGAAGGATCTTGTGTTCGGAAACAGTGTGGTGACGGCCAAGCGGCGAGAAAATCTGAACGTTGTTATCAATGCCTGCGAGTTGCGAACTGGGACTGCATTTCGATTCGGGAGTCGTGAATCGGGAAGCTGGCGATTCGGGATCATTGATGGCAACAACGTCGAAGTCGCGACAGCAGTTGCTGCTTCGGCCGCTTACCCGGCACTTCTACCTGCAATCGACCGTTACCTTAACTTTATAAATCGGAAGGGTGAACAAAGCAAAAAGCGAGTGATTCTGACAGACGGAGGAGTTTACGAAAATCTTGGCGTTAGTTGCATGACGCCGGATCGCGACGATGCGTTCTCAACCAATGTATTCCGTCCTACGCACATAATTTGTTGTGACGCCGGTCCAGGGCAGTTTGATGACGTGGTGATGCCTTACGGTTGGATCACTCGCATGCGGCGATCATTTGAGGCAACATTTCGACAGACACAACATGGTCTGCAAAAGCAACTTCACTTGTGGAAGAAGTATGGCGCAATTGAAGGATTCATTTACGCATACCTTGGGCAACAGGATAGTCGGCTGCCTGTTCAGCCGCCGGGACTTGTCAGACGAGAAGATGTGGTTCATTACCCGACAGATTTCTCGGCCATGAGCGATAACGACATCGAATTGCTATCAAGGCGTGGAGAGCAACTTACGAGATTTTTGATTGAGTATTACTGCCCAAACCTTTAGGCCAGATACAGAGACAGAAAATCACAGGCACTACCAAATCCCGAACCAAAGCATGCTTTACTCAAGTCACAGATTGAGGAGATTTCCACAATGCTCTCAGGGTTAATAAGCGGCTTGGAGAATCGCAAAATTTGATGCCTGCTCCTGCACTGACGACCAAAAAAGTTCAACTGGTGTCCTGTCACCCCGACTATCAAAAACCCCAGTATTTATGAGCAATACTGGGGTTTTTTCGTTTTTCAACCGATCGACTGCCAATAGGGCACTGCAAAACTAGCAGTGCTTGTTCCTCCCATTCATCGCTCGTAGGATACAGGAAGCCACCGCTGCGCAGGATGGACGCGACAATGCCGAATAAGCTACCGATCCAGCGAGAACTGTTACAGTATTGCATAGCCAACTGATCCAACCAACTTACTTTCCCGTTTTGAGTATCGAGCAAGTTGAGGGACGCAATCTTATCGTGCTTTGGGCGCCTGGCGGATTGAATCGACCGTACAAGGCTCCACGTGCCGTGACTGTCGATGATCCGTTCGTACTTGAAAGAAGTCGGCAGCGAACTCTATAACGAGTCGGCGCAGATGCCTTTGGTTGATCTGTGCCGCCAAATGAATATCGTCGATGGTGCTGACGAGTTCGTGAAACCTCGCAATGTTGGATTGCTGTTCTTTAATGACGATCCGACCCGGTTCATGCCAGGTGCTCAAATTGATGTCGTGATTTTCCCGACTGGCCCCGGTGGCGATGAATTGATCGGAAAGACGTTTCGGGGACCGAACCATGAACAGATTCGCGAAGCGCTCCGCTATATCGAGAATCGTGTTGTGCGAGAGAAAGTGATCAAGCATCCTGGCAAGGCCGAGGTAACCCGTTTCTTCAGCTACCCCATGACGGCGATCGAAGAGGCGCTCGTCAACGCGATGTACCATCGGGGCTACGATCAACGCGAACCGGTCGAAGTGCGAATCAATCCCGATGGAATCGACATCGTCAGCTATCCCGGTCCCGACCCATCGATCCGAATCGAGTCGCTGAGCAGTGGCAAGATCATGGCGCGTCGGTACCGTAACCGACGCATTGGCGAATTCTTCAAGGAGTTAGAACTCACGGAGGGCCGCTGCACAGGCATCCCGAAGATGCGCGCGGCGATGGAACGCAACGGTTCGCCTAAACCACGGTTTTCGACCGATGAAACGCGGACGCATTTCGTGGTGGAATTGCCTGTCCATCCAGAACTTGTTGGACTACACGCTCAAGCGGAGCGACCGCAGGACAGCCAGCATTTACGTGGAGCGGGACGGCCAGATAACGCTCCTTGCCCCCGAGCGATTGACCAAAGCGCAAATTGAAAAGGTGCTAGAGGGAAAACGTCGCTGGATTTATAAAAACTTGGCTAAATGGCAAGAGATCAACGCGACACGTACCGAGCGCAAATTCGTCAACGGCGAAGGGTTCCTATACCTTGGTCGGTCCTATCGATTGAAACTGGTGCCGAGACAGGGCGAACCGTTGGTACTCAAAGACGGATATTTTTGTTTGAAGGACGCATCTTCGGTCATCGGACAAAGCCATCACTGCGTTCCGTGATTTCTATCGGGACAAGGGATATATTAGCATCAACGAGCGTGTTGCCTATTTTCAAGTTCGAATGGGTGTGGAACCGAAGTCCGTAAAGATTCTAGATCTCCAGAACCGTTGGGCATCGTGGACACCCGGCGGGAACATCAATTTTCATTGGAAGTGCATGTTGGCTCCGTTGAAGATTTTGGATTATATCGTGGTCCACGAACTCGCTCACCTTTTGTACCCGAACCACTCAACGCAATTCTGGAACGAAGTTGATAAGATGATGCCCGATTTCCAAGAACGCAAAGTGTGGTTAAGAGAACATGGCGAGGGAATGGATAGTCCACACATCAAAAACGATGGCCCGGATCGTCTTAGGAAAGTTCCTCTCTCAGCATGGCAATCATTTCTTGCTGACGCTGTTCAACGAACGCACGCGCGTTAATTGCTTTTGCTTGTGCGGCAGCAGGGTCTTTTGCCATCGCCAGCACCGCAGCGGGCATCGCGTGCATCTCCTCTTCGTTGTCGAAGTCGAATAGCCAATCACCGAGGCCAATGTCCCGCCACATGATGCCTTTGCTTGTTTGCTCGGCCCAGCGGCAGACGATGGCGGGAATGCCGTTGCCGATGCACATGATGGGGCTGTGCATCTCATGGCCGAAGAGTCCAGCGCTGCGGCGATACGTGCTCAGCGCTTCCGCAGTAAGCCAGTAGTTTTCTCGCCACACGCAGCGAGCGCGTACGTCGTCTGGCAACCTGTCGAGGAGCATCTCCTTGTTCACGGCCATCTGCGTCTCGTCCTCAGGGCAGAGTAAAATTTTGAGGTCGGTGTTCTTCACGACGGCTGTGATCGCATCGCGCAGCGGCTTGCAGTCGTGCTCCTTTTTCTGTTCGTTGCGAGCGTGTTTTTGCTCATCTCGCACAGCCTTCTTTGCAGGGATCATCCAATACGGCGTGTAGCGCAGACGCGGGATGCAGCAGAGGAACTTCCCGACTTCCAGCCGGTTCTCCCTCAAGAATGCGTCGGCCTTGGCGTCGTCGCGCAGGTCGGTGGCAAATGCGCCGTCCGGTCCAAATTCCATTACTGGGCAGGTACAGCCTCTCGACTTCGCCAATTCCAGAGACGCTGAGTCGCGGAAGAAGACGAACTTCGCTCCACTGAGCAGGCCGATGGTGTTTGCCACCGCGACATCTGCAGCGGGCTTCGTCGCCGTCGAATTCGTCATTGAAAACGTAATGCCAAAGATGCCATACGGCTTACCGGTTTCTTTGCTCCATCGCACGACATCTTTTTCCGCCACAAGCGACGGGCCGGAGCCGTGCAGGAGAAAATCGCACTCGGTAAATGCGGTCTTTAGGTTCTCTGCGCCTTTCACGATTTGCACTTTCGGAAAGCGTGTGAGCAGTATTTCCTCGACGCCGTTGCCGACGTTGCTCGGCCATAGCCGCACCTCGGCTTCTGGGAAATGTTTTTCCAAAATCGCGAGCACCCCAGGCGTGTGCGCGATGTCCCCAATGTTGACCGTTTGCCAAGACGAACGCAGCAAGATGCGGGGCGCACGCTGTTCTGCGGCGGGGACGGACGCGGAAACGGATGCGGCGATGGATGCGAGGAAAGTCGTTTCGAGGAAGTGTCGGCGGTTCATGGTTGGATCTAGTTGATGGAAGTTAGCTCAAAATCGCGACATGTGCAGGGGTGATTGCTATCCCAATTCTAGGCAGGGTCGGTTCCGATCAGCCAGCACACAACAAGCACAATGCCATTGATATCAGTCTTGTCTCATTGTTCGACTTAGACGAATTCTAGTCCACGCATGGTTCCGGTCGATGTTGCAAATCGGTCAGCCTCGATTCCCATGCGTTGCAGCATCGACACGAATAGATTGGGCAACGGGTAGTTGTTCTTAGTATCAAAAGCCAGGTGCTTCCCATGCTTGAACCCGCCGCCAGCGAACAAGACTGGCAAGTTCGTCGTCACGTGGGTATTGGCGTTACCCAGGTTACTACCGTACACGATCATCGTCCGGTCCAGCAGCGTTTCGTTCCCCTCCTTGACGCTCTTCATGTTCGCAAAGAGTTCACTAAGAAGTCGCATGTGCCATAGATCGATGGCTTCTAGTTGCTTGATCTTGGTTTCGTTCTTGCCGTGGTGCGACAAGCTATGATAACCTTCGGTGATATCCGCACCTTGAACTTCGATGGTTGGCGAGTTGACGCTATCTAGCATTAAAGTAATCGCTCGTGTCGAATCGGTCTCCAACGCCAGTCGTGCCATGTCGTACAGGAGTCGGACCTTTTCCATGTATTCTTTGGGATCGCTCGGATCCAAGGGAGCAGGTGCATTGGTCGTTGGCTTGGGGACGTTCTCCCATTGCTCGGCCGCTTCGAGTCGCGTTTCTAGCTCGCGAACGGCAGTCAAATACTGATCGACTCGATCGCGGTCTTTCGGTCCTAAAGTACGCACCAAGTCTTTCGTCTGCCCAGCAACGGCGTCCATGATGCTCTTGCCCACTTCAAGTTTTTGAAGTTGCAGTTCAATTTCTCGCTTGGAGCCTTGAAGGAACAACTGTTCGTATACTTTCGAAGGTTTTTCTTCGCACGGAATCAACACACCCGCACCGGTCCAAGACAAACTGCGTTGCCCTTTCTGAACGTTGACGCCCATGGTTAGCGACGAAAAACGCGTAAGATGTCCAACCCGTTCGGCGATGAACTGATCGAGCGAAATCGTGTTGCGAAAGCCACCGCTTCCAGGATGCGGAGCTGCGGTCAAAAAGCAGATGTCAGCCGGATGCCCGCCATCCACATCGGGATGCGAAACCCCGCTGAAAACGGTGAAATCATCCCGATGTTTCTCAAGCAATTGCAGATACGGTGAAAGCTCGTATTGACTGCCTGCCGCTTGAGGAAAAAACTTCTCTGGCAGAAGACCAAGGTTGTTGCATATCCCCAGCATTCTCCGAGGTGGATTATTTGCATCCAACTGGCTTTTGTTGGCGGCGGTCGCAATCGCTGGCAGCATCGCATCCAGCAGTGGCAGCGAAATCGCGACACCCATCCCGCGTAGCAACGTTCGTCGCGGCAGTGACTTATTGGTTAGATTTTGCATGGTTCTCGGCTTTTTCATGGCACATTCTCAATGTCTGAAGGAGAGCGTCGATCATAAGTCGGGCTAAACCGGACGCTAGCGCGTTCCGGCTGATTAGCCGAAGGGGCGTTAGCCCACGGTTTTCGGCCCATGTTGTGATCGACGCCGGGTATCCCAACCCGAAGCGTGAGCGAGGGACAATTCCGCCGGTCCCTCACTTACGTATCGGGTTATGTTTGGTAGGTTTCACATCGCCGCTCGCCTAAAACAGTTTTGTGTTTCGTCTCAAGTTATTTATACAGGAATAAATCACTCGTTACAATTTCCGTGATCATCGATTTCACTCGAAAATCGTCTTTTGCCAGTCGATCCAAGATACGGTCAACTTCGATCCGATCGCTGAATCTCATCGGAGCCCCCGTCGCGTAGACGACAAGTTGTTGAAGCAAATTCTTTGCAATGGTCCGTTGGTCTTCTACCAAAAGTTTCTTCAGTTCGTAGATACTCGCAAACTTTTTCCCGTTAGCCAGGTTTCCGGAAGCATCGACTGGTGGACCTTGGCGAAAGGCAAACGGTTGACCATTTTTCCCAAACCCCTCGATCGGCTTGCCTTCGTCACCGACGCTTCGATAATGATCGCGCCACCCCCCGGCGACATCAAAATTCTCTAAGGCGAATCCAACCGGATCGATAATCGCGTGGCATCGATTGCAACTCGTATCCGCCCGATGCAACTCGAGTTGCTGACGAATGGTCGTTGCACCGCGAGTATCAGGTTCGATGGCCGGCACACTTTTTGGCGGTGGAGGAGTCTTCAACCCTAGGATGCGTTCGTTAACCCAAACGCCACGAACTACGGGAGAAGTAGTCGTTCCGTTGGCTGTGACTTTCAGCACGCTGGCTTGCGTCAACATTCCTCCACGCGGAGTGTCGGTCGGTAAATTCACACGCCGCAACGCAACGCCCTCGAATGCCGGGAGTTGATAGTGATTGGCCAATCGCTCGTTAAGGAACGCAAAGTCCGAATCGATGATGTTTCGAGCGGGTAAGTTCTCGCGAATCAGCTCTCGAAAGAACATCTGCGTTTCTGCTAATGCCGCGTCGACTAGCGAATCATCAAGATAATAGTCGGGATAGAGTTGTTCGTCCGGCGACGTGTCGTTGATTTTCCGTAGGTCGAGCCAATACGCCAAGAATGCATCCACAAACTGCGTTGATTTTTCGTCGTCGAGCAAACGATTGATTTGTTGTTTGAGGTGCGTCTTATCCGAGCTTGACTGGGCGTGGAGTTTCCCGTCGGCGGCGAGTATTCGAAGCTCTGCGTCGGGCAAACTGTTCCATAGAAAAAGACTTAGCCTGGTTGCGATTGCAAAATCGTCGAGCGGGCCGACATGTTCCTCCAGACAGAGAAACTCGGGCGAACACAGGATGGCCGTGTAGCCTGCCATGAGAGCTTCTTGGAATGAGAGCCTCGCTTCGATGGCCGCACTCACGACACCGAGAAAGCGATCCACTTCAGAAGCTCCGACGTTGCGATGATATGCCGCTTGCAAGAAATTCGAGAGCAATCGCTTCGCCTCTTTCAAATTCTCGGACGGTTTGACTTCGATTTGCTCACCATTTTGAGAAGGCATCCATGGATCGAAAAGCAATTGATGTCCTGGTGTTGGCCACTGATCCACGATTGGGCCTTCGACTTCTAGGTAGCTAAATGCAACTCCTGGCATGCCGTCTTTTTCCGCCAACGGGTTGTGCCAATTGGATGGACGTGATCGAAACAAGCGAACCGCATCGGGCTGGATCGACTCGCCTGCAAGAAGGTAGACCTCCAGCTCTTGCACGGTCGGTTTAATCTGGAAATCGAACTCACCTAGTTTTCGTAGTTGGCGCGGAGTTGAGACAGAATAGATGGCGACAGGTTCGGATCGTCGTCCCCGCGAAATCTTTTCCCGATCGGGTCGCCACCATTTCTTGTCTTCGCCAGCAGCCCAGAAGGTGTAACCTTTGATTCGAAGCTTGTAACGACCGGACTCGGGTGCTTTGAAATTGCTAAAGCGAGGCTCGATCGGCTCGTAGCTGCTCGCGACAACTCCAAACGCTTCCCGTTCGCGTTTCTCAGGATCGCTCTCGCCCACAGTGAAGGGTGTGTCCTTGTCATTGAGAACTTCTAGATCAGCTTCGTAGTCGATCAGCGGAAAGGTGGCTCGTTCGGGACTGCGATTGAATTCGGTGTAGCGGACCTTGCCAGTGAAACTGCGTTGCTCGCGCGCGTAAAAACGTCGAATGCTCTTCTCTGGCGGAGTCGGCGATTTCGCGATGACTTCTCGCAGCGCATAGTCGGCGGCTTGCATGTACCGAGCCAGATTGACATGCGACGTGTCCAGCGCCTCGCCGATTTTATTGAATCGCTGCAACTCTCCATCCTCCGGTAACATGGTCTTCAGTTGCAACCAGGGGGCGGCGAGAAGTTGGCGCACGCTGTTTTCATATTCGTAACGATTCATACGTCGCCAAACCGAACGACCGGAAGTAGCCAGTTCACGACGATCCAGTTCCACCAAACGGTCGAATAGCCCTCGAGCAAATGGCCCAATTTGTTCGTCCACGAGTTCGCTTTTAGGAGGCATTTCATGGGCGACCACTCGGTCATGGACTTTGGCCCAAAGTTCGAAATTGGGACCGGCCATGGACTGTTTCGCAAGGGACGTCAAATTCAAGCCAGCCTCTGGGGATTCTGCCGAATGGCAATCCGCGCAGTGCTGCTGAATGAAGTGGACGACTTTTGGGGGGGCTATCGGATTCGAGTCGTGCGAAGCGTCATCTGCTTGAGCAGTTGCCAAGATCGCATTCAGGGTGACCCAAGCAATGACTGTGGAGCACCATTGGGGATGGCGCATGAGCAAAACTCCGGGGAGGTGGGGAACGGTTGAGGCGGGTAGGTTGGTTGCGAAGAAATACAGAAGCACATGGAATTCTTCGGTAGCTTATTATACTCGATACTCCGGGTAAGCTCAATTTCATATCCCAAAACGCTTCCGGCTCGCAGTAATGGTAAAATAGCCCAGGGCTGAGATAGAGCGGCCAATCCAACGCGTATTGCACTTCTTCAATCCGATTCGCTAATTAGAACTGCTTTAGGAGATTATCATGCAGACCAAATTACCACATCCCGTGTTGCGATTCGTTTGTTGTCTTGGGCTATCTCTCGCCACCTACGGTCAATCGCCCGGGTTCGATGCGACTCCTACTTATCAGTCCTGAAAACAAGGTCTATCAAACGCGTGAACTACGACAAAATGGAACATGAGAAAGCGCCGTGCGGACCTAGTTCTTTGTCCAGATTAGATTTTTGGGTTTGTAAAGTGGCGTAAGCTTCCAGCTTGCGATTTTCTAAGGTCGATTCGATGGCAGGCAAGATGCCTACCCCACTTTTTGATCTGGACAATGCATTAGACAAGCATGGACGTAAAAACAAGCCAGCGCGCGGTCATCAGCGTGAGCAGCAAACAAAGCCATCATGCGGCTAGATGCACGCGTGGATGGCTTCGCAAATAAAGGAGAATTCCGACAGTCAGGCCCGTTGTGCAAGCCTTAAAACAAGCCAGCAAGATTGGGTCCGAAAGGAGATGCCTGCCGATTGGATTGAGCTCACGCATCGAACCGTCGTGCGATGCAAGCATCGTCCAAATAAGGTCGAGGACGGAAAAAGCGATGATCAACGTGACGAATAGGCCGGTGTTGGAACTAGACTCGTCCGAACGTTCTCGCAACTCCTTACCCCTCCGGCGGCTTTTTGAGAAGCAATTGGCCGGTCGAAAAAACGACCAGCAACATGCCCGCTAGGGATAATGGAAAAGCAAAATCATCTAACCGCTGAACACTTTACTTGGACTCCTAACCCAACTTTTTGTTTCGAGTTTCGATTACTTTTTGGTTAGGCGCTGAATCTTAGGCAGTCTTAGCTGAATTGAGCACGCCATGAAATTCAAGTCGCGGCACAATCAAAACGGCATCCACTCTAGGCCGAAAAAGCGGTTGATCAGCCAAGCAGACTCGCACGCTAGGATGGTGCCGGAGAGACAACGCTAGATAAACGGCCCACGTTTTGTATTCGCGACTACTTGCCAGAGCGGCAAATCACTTTGCAACCGCAGCCGCGTGATCTAAAAGCTGGGATGAATCCCAGCGGCGGCGAACAGCTTCTGGCCGAACCGCAGCGGGATGATCGTGTCGCGGCGGCCGTGGAATTGCAGCAGCGGGCAAGTCATGTCTCGAATGCGTTGTTCGCTGGGGAAGCGGTCGATCAGCAGCCAGCGGACCGGCAGCCACGGAAAGTGAAACGCACCGGCATCGGCCAGCGAACTGAACGTCGAACGCAGGATCAATCCCGCCGGCGGAGTTTTCTTCTGCGTCAACTCGCTGGCCAAACCGATCGCCACGCCGCCGCCGAGCGACTCGCCGAAGAGCACGATGCGGCGCGGCGCGATCTTTTTCGTCTCGGTCGCGAATCGCCATGCAGCTCGCGCGTCGCGAGCGAGCCCCTCTTCGGACGGTTCGCCGAGATTGACGCCGTAGCCTCGGTAGTCAAAGATCAGCACGTCCGCACCGGCATCCGCCAGCACGGCAACCTCCAACGTCCGATAGCTGCGATTCGCG
>JANPNA010000208.1:0-19902 GCA_031427235.1 Pirellula sp. | reverse complement strand
TTAAGGCGGGCCGATTTAAATCGTAGCGGAAGCTGTCAAAGCTTTCGTGAATGCTGGACGCCAACGAAATGCTTGACGCATTCCGCTACTAGGGAACGCTAGCGAAAGTGTTTCGCGGCCCAGCTTAAGATCGACGCCTGTCGAACCTGTGTATCAAGGGCTAACGGAACGGACCCTTGTAATCTTCACCAGCGACAACGGTGGAACGCCGCGCGCAGTCAATACACCGCTTCGGGGAAACAAGGGAAGCACCTGGGAGGGTGGCATGCGAGTTCCAACCATTGCATGGTGGCCTGGGCAAATTCCGGCCGACACATCGACGGATGCGATATCGGGAATGTTTGATATTCTGCCGACTTTTGCCGCTCTTTCCGGTGGTAAACTTCCTACGGATCGAAAGCTTGACGGTGCCAACCTATGGCCGCATCTTTCCGGTGCTCCAGGGGCGCAGCCAGCCCACCAATCGTTCTTCTTTTACTCAGGCCTCACACTGGAGGCGGTGCGGCACGGTGAATGGAAACTCCAAATTGTTCAGGCCAAGCCTGCCAGCAATGCAAAATCCGACACGCCGTTTGTTCCAAGACTCTACAACTTGAAGACCGACGTTGGCGAGTCACGGAGCGTGGCGGACGAGAATCCAGAAGTGGTCGCGCAGTTGCAAGCCCTCGTCGTCATAATGAAACAGGATCTTGGTCTCGATGGTCCCGCACCCGGCTCACGAGAGCTCGGTCGTGTCAACAATCCGCAACCTTTGATCCCATTGAATCAATAAGCGGACTACCAAGGTTTGATCTTCCAGCCAACATAGAACCCTGCAAGAAACACCAATCCCGATGCAACCAGTGGGCGCTTTTTCAAGTAGGAGCCTAACGAATCTCGCAAGTCTACTACGAGCACTTCGAAATCTTCGAATTGCGTTTCGCAGGACTGCATGGCACTTTGATGCTCTGCCGCAAGATCCTGTCGTTTACCAACGATTTCTTCATTCACTGTTTTTACCATTTGAATATACTCCTATTGTAATTTGTCAGAGACATAAAATCATCTTTCTGAGACGCCGCGAATGACGTCCTTTGTCCATTCAAGATTTTTCGAAAACTCTTGTGTACTGCGCTGAAACTGCACACTCGATCTCGAAAGATTCTTAAACGCAATTGCTACACACGAAAAACTAAGCAATGCCAATCCACCACCTACCAAAAGTTGGGAAACCCAGTCGTCAAACTGAAAAAAATACGTCACCGCAGACGCCAATCCGAATACCACAACTGGAATGCAACCCAGAAGACAAGTGCATCCAATCAAAGCGATTGCGATTGCACCGATCGACTGTTTTAGAACGGCACGTGCATCCGCTTTGAAAAGTTTGGCTTGGAGCTCGGATAGCTCTAATAGGTCACATGCAAATTTCCCAGCGGTTTCCGTGAACTGACCCACGGGACCGGCATGCTCATACTTTCCGTTTACCTTCTCGACGTCAACCATCCGATTAGCCCTCCAATCGCAAAAGCCAACGCAACCGATCCTACCGGGTTGGAGGAAATAATTCGTCTAGCAGCGTCAGGAAGTGCGGATCCCGTCTCGCTCAAAGGATTGGATAAAACTGAACGGACCATTTTCAATGGATCAAATTCATTCGGATCCAACTCTCTCTTCTTTCGAACCTGAGTTGCGAAATCTATCATGGAAACCTCCCTCCGTTTTGCCTCGTTGAATGAGTGTTGTAAAGTAGTGTTTTAGCGCAGTCGTCGCCACGTTCGTCGCCAACGAAATCACGCTATTCTTCCAAGTTACTTGGTTCGATGACGATGGCGTTGTCACCGGACTGAATCCAAGTGACGACGAGGTCAACGGTGACGAACTTCGCAACGTACTGCGCACCACGCTGAATCCAATCAGGGATGCGACTGCAATCGAGACGAGTGGCTTGGAGCGAACGTATTCTTTCCAGTCCACCAATCGCTTAGCTTCGCCATGAAGCGCCCCAGCGTGATCATAACCCGAAGCCCGTACCGCTCTCATTCGTTCTTTGAGATCGTCCACTTCTTCCGTTGGGGTCGGTACGCTCATGTCTATCGCCTTCGGCTCGTTATGGACATTCCGACAATGATGCCTGCCAAGATTCCCGTACCCACGGCAATCGCAAGCGATTCTATTGGTCTGCGACCGACACTCCTGGCTGTGTATTCAATACCTTTTTTTGCTTCCGTCGCGACTCGATCATAGTTGTCGCGAATGATATCGCCGGCGACGTCCGCATACTGCGATGCGCGATTGGCAACTTGGTTAAATGTCGTACCAGCCGACTCACAACATTCAGAGACGAACGACGCAATTTGTTCCTGGCTTTTGCCCGTCTTGCGCTGAATCAACCCCACGAGTTGTTCGAAATTCCCTTCCACTTTGGACAATTCTTCTTTGGTAAATTCCCCAAACTTCTCTTTGATTGAACCCACTACGCCACTCCAATTGCCCATTAACTGCTCGCGAGAAATCATCTGTAATCTCCATGTGCTCTGCACGTAAAATTGGTTTTCTATCCGTATAGCGTCCATCGGACTTCTGCTTCACTCTAGAACGCAATCGTCGTGCCATTGGGAGAATGTCTGGAAAGCAACACTTAAAATTGAGGCAGAACGACCGACGTGACCGATGATCGACCATTCCTGTGCGATCGCTGGCAGAACGAGAACCAAAGAGCATTCCATGGATACCGCCAAGCAAAATTTTTGCTTTCGCCAACTATTGGCACGACGATTGCCTTCCCTCGAACGTCGGAGTTAAAGTTGGTCAAACAAAGCAATTTACAAAACTGGGGTCGAAAATGCTTAACTGGACACTTCCATGAACCTCTCGGCAAAAAACGCGCTATTTCGAACATTCCTGGCATTATCTATTTTTTGTATGGCCATTGCCATCACCTTGTTCGGCAAGCCATTGCTTGCGCCGTTGTCCTTGAGTTTTATCCTGGCATTCGTGCTTACGCCATTGGTTCGGTGGCTGGAAAAATATGGCGTTGGACGAATTCCAGCGGTTGGCATAATCGTCTCCCTCCTCACCGTAGCAACCTTGATGCTGGGAGCCCAACTTATATCGCAATTGAATCGCTTGGTCACGGAACTGCCGCAACACAAACAAGAGATTGAAACAAAACTCGCAAGCTTTCGAACGGACCCTAACTCAACTGTCGGTCAATTGATTGACCTGTCAAAGGAGATGTTGGGCAAAATCGAGGTTAGCGTTCCTGCCGGGGAGTCCGTCGATGTTCAAAAAGTAGTTGTCGTCGAAGGTGATTCGGCAATGCCTTGGTTGACCTCCATCCCAAGCATCATTTTGCCGATCGTCGAGCCGATCGCATCAGCGGTTGTCGTTATTGTCTTAGTTGTCTTCATGTTAATATCTCGCGAGGACCTCAGAAACCGTTTTCTTGCAATTTTCGGGAACAGTCAACTGACGAGTGTCACCAGAATCGTCAATGAGACGTCGAGTCGTCTTAGCAACTATTTATTGGGGCTGGTTGCGATCAATTTTGGTTTTGCAATCTGTTTTGGACTTTCATTGTTTCTTTTGGGAGTTCCCTATGCGGCAGTTTGGGGAGCGGTCGCCTTCGTGTTTCGCTTTGTTCCCATTCTTGGCAGCTTGTTAGCGATGTTATTGCCACTTTCGGTGAGTCTGCTGTTTCTGCCAGGATGGGTTGCCCCCATTTGCATTGTCGCGATCTATTTGACACTGGAATTAGTGACCTGTAATTTCATTGAGCCACTGCTGTTTGGGAAATCCGTTGGAATGAACCCATTTGCGTTGCTGATTGCAATTATGTTTTGGACATGGGCATGGGGACCCCTGGGTTTACTGATGGCTACGCCGTTGAGCCTGTTGCTTGCAACTTTGGGCCGACACATTCCTTACTTGCGATCACTCGATTTCCTATTAGGAGATGCTCGAGCGTTGCCCGCACATTTAGTCTATTTTCAACGCTTATTGGCAAATGACATCAATGAGGCGGACGCGCTCTTGACATCTATTTGCAGCAAAAAAGGCTTGCCCTTCGTAGTCGATAAAATTGCCATTCGCAGCATGAGGCATGCAGACCACGAACTCAAAACCAATTCTATTTCTTCCGAAGTTCATCGCCAAGTTTGTCAGCGTAATAACGGACTGATTTGGAAAACTATAGACGCAATCAACTCGAAGTCCACACCCAAAGACAAAACGAACGACCAAGCCACTATCCCTGAGGGAACGACGTTGGTAGTTGGACCAAAGGCCTACGGCATCAGTCTTGGCGGTGAACGCACGGATGCAACTCTTCGCGCTGTCGAGATATTTGACCCGAAAATAGAATGGTCACTTGGCCATAGTCTTGATGCAACAACGGCCCGGCAAATCGTTAAGGGTAATTATTCCATAGTTCTAATAAGTTCCCTCCCTAACAACCCATGGGAGCTCATCGAAGCATTCGCGCGAAGGCTGCGGAAAGCAGGATTCAACGGTTGGATCGCGGTGGGAAATTGGCGAGTCAGGACACTCGATAGCAGCGTTAGGAGTAGGCTTAAGGAGGCAGGTGTCGATTACACCTCTCACCGATTGCATGCCGTGTGTCGCATGATCAGTTACGCCACCGCTTCGCTCTTCGATTCAGCCGAGACTACGGAAGTGGCGTAAGCTTCCAGCTTGCGATTCTCTAAGGTCGATTCGATGGCAGGCAAGATGCCTGCCTCACAATTTAATCTGGACAATGCGCACCTCTAACGATCCGTGACTGAGCACATCTACCAAATCACAACGATGCGTGAGAATTCAACGAGTGCTTTGTGACAGCTTGATTTTAGGGTAGTGGATCTTGTGAAAGATCCGGCCAACCCTGGTTCAAAACCGTCGCCTCCGGCTCGGGGTTAAACGAATTGAGCGCCGAACGATCGATGCGACGGTTTAGCGATCATTAATCAACGCTTGTTTGCGGAAATTCGAAATCGATAAGGCCTAACAATTGCACTAGTGTTTTGCAGGGCCGCGAGGCTACGGCTAATAAGGGAGCGATTTTATTTCTGCCACGGCATTCGGTATTGGAACAAGCTGGAGTTACGGAACATGCGTTATCACATCCTAGCCACTGATTTTGATGGCACACTTGCCCATGACGGTGTCGTGGCACCCGAAACCATCCGTGCCCTACAGAGACTTGCGGATTCCGGGCGAAAATTAGTTCTGGTCACGGGGCGCGAACTGCCGGCCCTGAAAGCAATCTTTTCCGAAATAATACTTTTTGATTGGGTTGTCGCGGAAAATGGCGGTCTTCTTTATGAACCTTCAACCGACAAAGAAATCCTTCTCGGAGAGCCAGCCCCTCATCAGTTCGTCGAAATGCTGTTGCAACGGGGAGTCGGTGGGATTTCCGTTGGCCGTTGCGTCGTTGCCACCTGGAGTCCGCACGAAAATGCGGTCTTGGACACGATTCGCGATCTGGGACTGGAGCTGCATGTTGTCTTCAATAAAGGTGCCGTTATGGTTTTGCCTCCAGCAATTAACAAAGCCACTGGGTTGCAACGTGTTTTGCTGGAGATGGGGCTGTCACCCCACAATGCGATAGGCGTCGGCGACGCCGAAAATGATCATGCCTTCTTGAAGTTATGCGAGTTTTCTGCTGCAACGGCCAATGCATTACCTGCTCTCAAAGAAACAGCCGACCTCGTGTTGCAAGGAGACCACGGTGCAGGCGTGATCGAACTGATCGATCAGATTGTGGAGAACGACCTGCGAGATTTCCATGCCACCATGCGGAAACACCGTTTGCTAATTGGATCCAGTGAAACCAACGAAGTGTGTTTGCCCCCTTTTGGCGGTCCTGTGATTATTTGTGGTCCATCGGGCAGCGGGAAATCTACCTTGGCTAATCGAATTGTTGATACGATCATGGAAAATGAGTTTCAATTTTGCCTGGTTGACCCAGAAGGAGACTTCGAATCCTTCGAGGGAGCTATCGTCCTGGGGGGGCCAAACGCGGCCCCGCAAATAGACGAAGCTATGCATGCAATGGAAAAGCCAACTTCCAATGTTGTTCTCTGTTTGACCGGCATCCCCATTCCTGACCGCCCCACTTTTTTCTTGCAATTGCTCGGTCAACTCAATCAGCTTCGATCAAAAACCGGTAGGCCGCATTGGTTGATTTTGGATGAAGCGCATCATTTGATGCCCGCCAATTGGCAGCCTCCCACCGAGTTGCTTCCTAGCGACTGGACCAACGTCGTGCTGATTACAGTCAATGCTTCCTCCCTTCCCTTGACTGTACTTCAACGGGTCGAAGCTATGGCGATCGTAGGACAAGATGCTGAAATAACCGTAAATGATTTTGCGAACACGGTGGGCAGGAAATCCCTCCAACTGCCTCCACCCCACCTTGAAACTGGCGAAGTGTGGTTATGGAACACCACCGATTCCACCAGTCCCATTCGGTTCCGCGCATTGAAAAGCGATCGGGAACATTCCCGACATCGCCGGAAATACGCGGAAGGCCAACTGGCTCCCGAAAAGAGTTTCTATTTCCGCGGTCCGAATGACGCTCTGAATTTGCGAGCTCAGAATTTGATCCTCTTTTACCAAATTGCCGAAGGCATCGACGACCTGACATGGGATTACCACTTAAAAAGAAAGGACTTCAGCCGGTGGTTTCACGACTGCATTCATGATGAGAATCTTGCAACGGAAGTAAATCTGGTAGCAAGTCAAACCGAACTGAGCGTCGCTGAGTCCAAATCGCTCGTTCTCGCAGCCATTCAGCGCGATTACATTCTGTTGCCGACATCGCGGATGTCTGTTCCTGGTGCTATGTGAGGCAGCCAAGGCTGTGGTTGTTTCTCGCTCACAATGATTCGCGAGGCTTCACTAAGTGTGCGGGAAACCTATTTTCGAAACCAAGCATGCCATTTGAGTTTTGCGTCATAGCCTGGATTATTCACGGGGCAATTAATGATCAGCCGAAGGCGCGCTAGCCCACGGTTATGGTTGCAACGACAACCCCAGGCTAGCGCCCCTACGGCTAATGAATAATCCGTTCTAGCCTAAATTGCGATAGAGAAAAGAAAGTCTGCCAACTTCAGTCGATTTGGGCGTTGCGGCACGGGAATCGCCTTGTCTGCAAACAGAGCCAATGTAGCCAATCCATTTTCGACCTTGGACATAGAAACGAAAGCGAAACATGATTAACAAAAAACGCAATGCGATGATCAATATCGGATGGTGGTTGGGACTGGCTTGTGTCGGTGGATTCGGTTTCGGTGCTTGGGGGCTTTCAAAGAGTGAGTGCACCGTAAAGGGAAGCGCGGAAAGAAGTTTTACCATCGACGTCGACTTCAACACTTTTCGTCAAATCCTCGTCCGGACCGATGCGACAGCCGCCATCGTCGAACACGGCGGAATGAAAGTCATTGACGAATCAACGGATTCTGTCGATATAGATCTGTCAAACGATTCTCGTCCGCTCCGTAACCTTCTGAAGGGAAAATCGAAAGCAAACGTGTCTGCAACCAAGCACCTGACCGTTCTACTAAATGATCCTCAATTGAAGGCATCGGAATTGAAGTTGAGCCAAGATTGTAAGATCCAGCCTGACAACATCCGTATCGTGACTATTTCCGATCAACCAGCCGGCGAGCTGAAAACATACAAAACAAGCCTGGATGCAGTGAAAGCGAACCGTCGAACCGAAATTCGTTTGTCTTTGGACATGACGGTCGATGTCTGTATTTCAAGACTCTTCCTCCCTCAAGCAGAGGTTCGCGTCAAACAAGCGGCGGAAAAGACAATGGAAGAACAGGAATCCGCCATTCGCAGCCTAGTCTCTAAATTCGAAGGCGACGCGATAATTATGCCAGTATTCAAGCGTTGAAGCGTCCAAGAGTGAAGAATGGTTCGAGATTTACTAATGAATGCATTCGGAACTGGGGTTGGCTTTTAGTCGGCTTTCACGTATCAACCGAAGTACAACAGACAGTTGGAATTGTTATTCGGAATGCACTGCGCTATGAACTCAAAAGCTATTTTACCATACCTTTATTCGTCGCTGATTATTCTGACTTTTGGCCTAAGGCTCATGGCACAAGCACCGGGCCCTGTTCCGATCGGGGCGAACGCTGTCCCAAGCACCGGTGGAACAACTCCGTCGATTCCATCCATCGAAAACATGGCCGCTCAGGCAGCAAACAGCTCCAAAAATAACGCTCCCAAACCGGTCGGAAGAATGGAACTGCCGACAAGCCATGGCCAACATTGGATCGAATACGACATTCGTCCGTATACCCAGAATTTGAAAAGCGTCGAGCGCCCTCAACAGGTCATCCTTGACTGGATTCTCCGGGAAACTGGAACAGATGTTTGGTTCAATGAGCCGATGGGGATTCTCAATGCCGACCGATCGACGCTTCGTGTCTATCACCATGCCGACATGCAAAAAAAGGTCGCGCAGGTCTATGAAAAATTCGTCAATGGCTTGATTGAACCGCAGGTTTTTGGTCTGCGCCTTATCACGGTTGGCAATCCAAGCTGGCGAACCAAAGCCACGGGACTAATGCGTTCCGCTCCTGTGGAAACGGCGGGAGTCCAGGCATGGTTGATGCCAAAGGAAAACGCCGCCATTTTTATGGCGCAATTGCGAACCCGCATCGATGTCCGCGAAATGCAGGCCGTCGACATACCCTTGGTCAATGGCCAATCGCAATCGCTTGAGCAATTGAGGTCTCGCAACTACCTAAGAGAATATCAACCCAATACTTCGTCAACCTGGCCACCATACACGCCTGTTTCCGATGAGATCCAAGAGGGATACAAAATTCAATTGAGTCCGTTGATGAGTTTGGACGGGCGTTCGGTTGATTTCATGCTCAAGTGTGACATCGATCAAGTCGAACGACTCAATAACGTTTCGATCGAATTGTACAATCCTCTCAGTCAGCCTCAGACCGTGCAAATCGAGGTGCCTCAAGTCGTATCGTGGCGACTTCACGAACGCTTCCGATGGCCGTCGGATCAGGTGCTGCTGCTCTCATGCGGGGTGGTCGCGGCACCCGTTGGGCAAGTGAACAACACACTGCTAAGTGGCAATCCGCCTGCCTTATTTGGGTTGAACAAAATTCTGCCAGCCCCATCCGGACAGCGCACAGACGCACTTTTACTCATCGAATATCGCGGTCCAGCATCGACGCAATTGAACCAGCCCTCGGTTCCACCCTCGGCTCCAGCCACGCCAGCTCTCAACAGCGCGTCCGCCAACGTTTCCCGTGGCAGGTACTAGTGTAGAACGGCACTCCGTGCCGTTTCAAATGCACGTAACGGCACGGAGTGCCGTTCTACATTGGCACGTAACGGCACAGAGTGCCGTTCTACATTGAACTCAGATCGCTTGCATCAATTCGCATTCCTTTGCCAATCGCTTTCTCGCGACATGCAGTCGGCGCTTGATCGTTCCAATCGGAGCTTCGAATGAATCGCTCATCTGGTTCAGGCTTTGACCGTCCAAGTAGAACGCAACCAAAGTCTTTCGGTCGAGATCTCCCAATCGGTTCAATCCCTGATGGACTTGCAATTTTTGCTCGCCGCTCAAGACTGCGTCCAGCGGATTGCTATCGCACGTCACCGTAGCCTCGAGGAACTCGTGATCCACCGACATAGGCTTTGGGCGTCGAGTCACGCGATTGATCGCCATTCGGTGAACAATCTGTCGCAACCATCCACCGAATGCCTCCGGGACTTGCAATTGGCTCAATCGACGAAACGCTTGAATGAATACGTCCTGGCTCAATTCTTGTGCTTCATCCCAGTTCCCCAATCGCTTGTAGGCGATGGACAGAACGTGTTGCTGGAATCGGCAATAGAGTTGCTCCTGCGCACAACGATCACCGTCTTGGGCTCGGATAACCAAGTCCACAACGGGAATTAGGCTCAAGTCTTCGTAAGGTAGGCTTCGGGAAGCAGTCAAGGTCATGGTCAACTCGTCTCTCGTTGAACTCCATGTACGCTGTACTTTCGCTTTCTTACGAAGTCAGCTCCATGGAATGATTTCTCGGATTCAATGCGAGCGATCTTTGTCTGGACACTTGACGCTCCAAACCAAACTCAACAGTACAACCCTAGGACGGTCGCAGCGAGTGTCTGGAAGTGAGCTTTTGTCCGGAACGATGAAGCGGCGTGACCAACCTTTCCAAAAACGCAGATCGCGTTCAGGCAATGGAGTTACGACACAACACAAAGACTTTTCGCGTGCCAACCGCCTTCGGTACGTTTTCGTAAACTTGCTAGGCAGTTGGGGGAAGCAAGCTTTTGTGTGAGCAAATCGATTTAACTATCGCGTTTGCTTGTGGACCTTTGGGTTAGGCTGGACATGACTGGAACCCTCATTGGTCCCATAATCCCCAGCCATCCTCTGGACCACGAATAAATCTCGGGGCATTTACTGCCCGGTGACTTACTCGACGTACCTAAAAGCGCATGTAGAAGATGAAGGAGGAGCTCGCGCACCAAATTGCCCGCCACAATCGCGCTTGTTCGCACTGAAGCGATCACATTGGCACAACGTTGAGCAAAATTGACTTTACGCATGGCAGCCTCCCTACACCGTTAGGCGCAGATTGAGAGATGACGATGAAACAAAACTGGTTTAACCACCGAAAACTTTGCGGTGGCCTGAGTCAGACTATGGTATCGTTCAAAAGGTTCACAGGCAAAGCATATATTTTAGAAAATTTCTGCAATTCCTGAATTTCGGGCCAATGCGGACCAAGTCCTGGTGAAATGCCCCCGAGTTTTATTCGGGGGATATTTACCATCCTTCTAGGTGAACGGTCATAACCCCTGACTTGACGCCAGGGGCATGCAGAAACGCACCCAAGAGCAAACTATTCCTACAACGGCAGCCCAGCCGCTTCCGTTAGCCGATTGAACGACGCCCTAGAGGTCGTATAGCTAATCGTTTGAACCACATCCCGAGGCCCCGCCAATTCCACCCCCCTCTTAACTTCCTCGTCCGATAGCACTACAGGAGACGTCGCTAGCTGCCTCGCAAGCTGAAAAAGTGCCTGATCGCGAGCCGAAAACTGAGACCAATCGCCATCCAACGAGAAAATCTGCTCCTCCGTTTGTCCCAGACCTTGCAACTGAGTCCGAGTCAGCCCTAGAGCGTACCAAGCCCGGTCTTGCCTTGCCAAAATCCAACTTAACTGGGCCTTGAACAGAGGAGATAAATCCCCTTTCTCCTCCGAGGCTCGAATACTCTCGAATCGACTCGCCCCACCCTTTGGAAAATTTGCGATCAATAGCACCCAATTCGGTAACGCTCCCTCCGTCGAGGCGCAACCCGGGATGTCCCGGCGAGCTTGAGCTTCATCAACCAAAGCAAGCCGCGACTTACGCGTTCGGCTATGCGATAGCATTTTCTCCACGTGCTCTCGCGACTCAAGCGCAGGTCGCTTGCTCTGCGTGACGCAAGTTGGCTCGCCGCTCTTTTCGTCCAAAGAAAAAACAGCAACCCTGGAAACTTTCTTTGAAAAAGCCGAAGAGGTCGGAGTCAGATACGTGCCGCGGGGCAAGTTCGGATCGAGCTCCGATGCACCCTGTCCATTTTGGCCAAGGGTTGCGAGTCGCGAATACCCACCTTCCTCTTTGCGCTGGGGAACTCCAATTCCTTCCTTCCAGCGATTGATTGAGTTGTTCCCCGACATAGAAAGGATCATTTCCAGAATCTGATTATCCGAATAGTGGGCTTTCAATCCATCGATGTCGTCATCGGAAAGTAGGTGCGGTTGGTGTGTGAACTTGCGTGCAAAAGCAAACGCAAGTTGTTTCGCAGGTTCCATCTCCGACCAATCGCCGTCCAGCCCAGCAATCTGATCTTCCGAACGGCCTGCCCCCAGCAGTTTGGTCTCCTGATGACCAATGCAGTATTGACAATTGTTGACCCGTGAAACAATCCAAAATAGCTCTACTTTGAACGCGTTGTCTAACGAGTAAGCCGGATCTTGCTCTCGTGACGTAATGGCTGGCTGTCCACTTCGAGCGCCACTAGCCGAAGGTGCAGTTTGCGGTACTGCAACACTGCGGTTCGGCTCGATTCCGTTAAGGTAATGATGCCTGATCCTGCTTTCATAGCTATCCATTTGGTCCCCTAGTTTCTCTCGATCCAAAGCCGTAAGCTCCGGGAGCGGTATGCGAGGCACCCGCAGCTTCACATCCTCGATAAGTTGCTTTAAATCGGGGCGAGTCAGTGGGGTCGGTCTAGTGCCGTTATTCGACTCTTGACCGAGACAAATTGGGATCGGAAACAAGACGCATCCGAAAACGAGGGCCTGACACAATTGATTTGATAGTCTTTTCATGTTCTTTGCTTTCATCCTTCTTCTCGAACGATCGTTAAAGCAGGCTGAGTGGTAACGATGTAGCGAACCGGCCTTTCTATCGCCTTGCCTCCTTTATTGGTACACTTCAAAAGGACCTGAAAGCGAATGTTGCTGCCCAACACTTCGCTTTCTTCCTTCATCACGTACTCATTGAGCGTGGCCCCGTTACGCCACAGGTCCTCCGTAAAATAAACAGGCGGATGGCGTTTTTTTAGTTCGTCCAGGCTGGTGCCAGACTTCCATTCATCAAGCATCTTCTGCAAAAGCTCTTTCGCTTGTGCTGCATCGGACATGGGAGCCGTCCTTGGGGAACAGCCAAGTTGCAAGAACAAAATCAAGACGATACCAATCCAGCAATTTCCCGCAGTTGGTCGGACCGCAGGATTTCCGGATCCCCTTTGAAAAGCAACGGACATTACTCGATGGCTCCTGACGAAGTTGTTTCGCCTTCGGCACGGGTGCCCAGAGCACGCCACGCCAAGAGGTCAATACTTTGCGCTACAAACGTTACAGAACCATCGCATCGTGCCACTTGAACTCCACCCGTGTGATAGCTCTTGGCTGTTGTGGAAATCCGACCTGGAGGGAACATGCATGATCGGCTTTGTGGTGGGGCAACGTGGAAATAGTTGGTCGTCGAATGGCCTCCTTGAAGCCATGGTGCTCCGACATTGCTGTTCCGCTGGTATTGCAAATCCAGTGGATTGATCGCCAAGCAATCGCGTACTGCTTCGTCAGGCGTAGCTGGGTTGGTTTGTGGCCAAAACGTATCGGTCTTCGTAGAAATGGCATTGCTGAAATCCCCTTTGCCGTGCTCGCTAAAGGCTGCCGTGTTGGATAATCCGTCTGAGACTGATGAGAAAGACAGGTATCTGGTGGGTATGAATGGGCCGTTCGGATTTGGATAGCCGAAGTTTGGATCGCTTGAGAGCGACGGTGCTAAGGCGTTCAGGATGCCTGACCCTTGATTGCTCCGATAGTTTGTTCCAGCCCAGCCTACAGGAAGAATGGAAACAGGATCCGACGGGCACGTGAATGTCGGAATGACGACGGCTCGAGCAGCCGTGTTGTTGGCATGGTCCCAAGCCATGTTGAAGTCAACCAAACTATAGACGTTGTTCTGTTCCAAGTAAGGCAACAACTGCGCATGTGTCGAAAGACCAGATGGGCTGCGACCCGCTGGTAACTTTTTGTTCGCAGACTCGTAATTGTGGATTGCCAAACCAAACTGCTTGAGATTGTTACTGCATTGCATCCGACGCGCCGCCTCTCGGGCACTTTGAACGGCAGGAAGCAACAATCCAACCAAAATCCCAATGATTGCAATGACGACTAACAACTCAACAAGCGTGAAACCGCGAGCGCGTGAGCTAGCATGAATAGACATGTAGTAATCCTTCCAAAACGAAAATGAATGCACGCAACCACACCAAACGCGAATCCGCATTGGCGAGATTGCTAAAATTAAAAAACGGATAGAATCCAGAAGATAAAAAATCGTTTCCGGAATTTAGGTTCCGGACTTGCGACATGCCCACGACCTCAAGGGAGGCCATGCACCACGTAGACTTCAGTCTGCAGCGTAACTTAGAGAGACACTGCCCGCGGAGGTGGATCGAGAAGATCCAAAGAAGGTTCGATTGGCATGCAATCGTCAAGGACAGTCAAATAACCATTCAAACCACAAACATGCGTGAAACACGAGAGACGAAGATGATTTGGATGTTGCCTCAAAACCACCACTCTCGACGGTTCGGTCGGTGGTGTAACTGGAACTCCCCGGCAACTTCCATTCTTGCATCCGGTGGTAGGTATAGAGGAATTGTCCGACACAGGTCCAAGCTTTTCACTCAATTGACTCGAACCCGACACGCCCGAATGACGCAAATAATCCCCGCAACTAGCAACTGCTTGACTGGAAAGGTTTAGGCTAAAAAACCAAAAAACGAAGACAAAAGCAATAAATGCTCGTTGTCCTGCTCGAATTTTGGGAATGGAAGCCATCGGAACCCCGAATCGGAAAAGCGTGCAAAGAAATCGATTGCACCGTTAAACACCTCATAATAGAAGGTCAGAGCGCTTTCGTCAAGCCTTTGGAGTGCTGGGATTCATCCCAGCTTTTAGATCATGCTGCGTTTGATTGAGATCCGATTCCCGTAGGAAAGCGGTTCTGGGCGCAGGGCGATCTAAAAGTTCCGATGAATCGGAGCACTCCGAACGCGCAATTCCGGTTTTACGCGTTTCCTGGACTTTGCAATATCTCGCGAACCACTCGCCCCAGTTGGCCATCCAGCAACGAACCTGGGCCGCTCGGTCGTGAAAAAGTAACTTCGTTCGCTTTCAGCCCGAATAAGTGCATCACCGTGGCATGAAAATCAGAGTGCGTAACGATATCCTTGATCGCTTTGTGCCCAAACTCATCCGTCTCTCCATGAACGTATCCAGCCTTGATTCCGCCTCCGGCAAACCACGAACTGAAACCAAAAGTGTTGTGGTCGCGCCCGATGTTCTTCTCGTTTTGAATCACCGGCAAGCGACCCATTTCGCCACCCCAATGAACTAACGTCGTATCGAGCAATCCGCGTTCCTTCAAATCGCGTACAAGGGCAGCCGAAGGGCGATCGATCTTGCGACATGCCTTGGGCAATGCCTTGTCGATCCCTCCATGATGGTCCCACTGTTGGGTAGAGGTATATAACTGAACGAACCGAACGCCTCGTTCGACAAGCCGACGGGCAATCAAACAACGCGAACCGAATTCCCGCGTCTCCTCCTCTTCCAAGCCATAGTCGCGACGCGTGGCCGCGGTCTCCTGATTCAAGTCTAGGGCTTCCTTGGCCGACGTTTGCATTCTGGCTGCAAGTTCATAAGTCGCCATCCTCGCAGCGAGATCCGACTCACCCGGTCGTTCGGCAAGATGACGTGTGTTGATACCTCGCAAGTACTCGAGGTACTGACGCTGGGGCTCGCCAGCCAAACGAGCCGGGGCATCGAGATTCAATATTCGTGGCTCCTTGGGACGCACTACCGTCCCTTGGTAGGTCGACGGCAGCCAACCGTTCTGCCAACAGTCGGTGCCCAACACCGGCAACCCACCCGGGTCGGTCAACACCACATACGCCGGTAGATTGTCAGCCTCGCTGCCGAGCGCATACGTCAACCACGCACCCAACGTCGGACGACCACCTGTAACGCGTCCATTGTGCAACGAATAGATTGACTGGCCATGATTGTTTACACCGGTCTGCATCGATCGCACCAACGTAATATCGTCAGCGATCGTTCCCAACTGCGGCAAGAGCTCGCTCAACTCCAGACCCGACTCGCCATGCCGCGACCACTTCCAAGGTCCATTCCAAAGCTTGGCTGAGGATTCCGCCGCGTTATCGTACTTGATGTCGCCAGGAAAATTCTGCAGGTGACGCTTGGCAAGCTCCGGTTTGCGATCGCACAAGTCGATATGCGAAGGGCCTCCTTGCATGAAGAGCGAAATCATGGCCTTGCATTGCGGCTGACCTGGCGGCTTCTTGGGGGTGAGATCGAATACTTTTTGTTGAAGGATCGGTTTGTCCGGTTCCGCTCGCGCATCGCGAGACATCAAATAGGACAAGGCAATCGAAGTAAGTCCGAACCCCTGGGCCGCCAAAAAGTGCCGACGCGATGCATCGCAATCGGACAAGCCGTCGGGATGTACGTTCTCGTTATTCCTATTCCTACTCATCGATTCAGTCCACATACAGAAAACGGTTCGACGAAAAAAGTGCTTGACATAACAACGACAGAGCTTGATGTTCCGGGGAAACTGCGGTGGACACCGTTTCGTTCGGCTTTGCGTTCGCAGCGGTAGACTCTGTAACTTGCTGAAAGTGCTTACGTTGCGATTCGAGTAATGTCACACCAGCCAACAGTTCGTTTGCATCCGGCGGCGTACCGAAGGCCAACGTCCAGGCATGAGCCATCTGCGCCGACGGATCGCTCCCCACATCGCGCAACACCCTCGCGGCAAAACGTTCGGCCAACGTCAAGATCACTTCGTTATTCATCATCAGAAGCGATTGCGGCGCGACGGTCGACGAAGACCGTCGATCGCAATTGGGGCTCACGGCAGCCAAGTCAAATGGCTCGAGCATTCCCAGCGGCATCGATCGACGCACTTGAATGTAGATGCCGCGTCGAAACTTTTCGGGAGTATCCTCCCCCTTTGTCACCATAATGCCGTTGCCGTCCCGTGTTGCAGCCCCTACCACAACCCCCCCTACTTCATCAGGATTAACGGGGGAACTTGGCCCAAACAGGACAGGTGTCCGCATCCCGGATACCTCTAACATCGCATCGCGAATCGCCTCGGCCTCCAATCGCCGCACCGACATCCGACCCCAGTAGCGATTCTCCGAATCCGTTTCGCTTCCCGAGCGGACCGACGATTGACGATAGCCTTCGGAACGCACGATCAAGCGATGTAGCGATTTCAGACTCCAACCGCTTAAAACGAATTCATCAGCCAGCCAATCGAGCAATGCTGGATGGCTGGCTGGCTCACCCAAGCGGCCAAAATCGCCTGGCGTTGGTACAATACCGCGACCGAAGTGATGCATCCAAACTCGATTGACTAGAGTCCTAGCGAGTAGCGGATGTTGTCCATCCGTGAGATGCCTTGCGAAAGCCAGTCTGCGGCCAGTGGTTGGCACCTCCGGATCGTCGTCTAGCAAGCTGCAAGTTGGCAATACGCTCAAGTCGCCTGGCGCGACTTCTTCGCGAGGCTGCTGGATGTCGCCACGCGAAAATCGATAGGTCGCCGGCTTGTTTCCAGGAACTTCGGTTAAGCAGGCGATGAAGTTGTCCGGTGGTCGCATCGCTTTGGCAGCCGCAATGAGCTCTTCAAACTTCTTGTTGTGGTCCGCGATGCGTTTGGGCTCGTACAGGATCGCACTGCCGCCATCCACGTTCAACCGAGGATAGTCTTTGAGGATTTGTTTGTGAGCTGGCGTTCTTTTGTCAGCCGCCGTTGCTTTCGCATCTCGCGCTAAAACCTGCTGCTCCGTATCGAGCGTAATGACAACCTTTTCAAAGATGTCGTTGACGATTTCCTTGAGTGCTTCGGCTCGCTGTCCATTGATCTCTTTTAAGGTTTTATCGATTTGCGAGGCAGCTACATGTTCGTCGGCAGTCCAAAGGTTGACTTGTCGAGCGGTGTGATCCCGCCAGTTCTTCCAATCGAGCGCCGGCTCAAAGACAGCTCGAATGCGATGGTAATCCTGATGCGAAATCGGATCGTATCGGTGCGAATGGCATTGAGCACAACCAACCGTCATGCCCAACATGGTCGTCGAGACGATCTTGATCGTTTCCGCTACTACATCATTGCGTGCAACGTTTTGGTCGCCGGTGTCCCCGGTCCCATCCGGTGCTGTCCGCAAGAATCCCGTTGCGGTCAGTCGATCGATGTCTTGCTCACTCAAGTTCTCATAAGGGGGCGCGACAAGTTCATCGCCAGCGAGTTGCTCGACGACGAACTCGTTAATCGGTTTATCGCGATTCATTGCACGAATCACATAGTCGCGATAGCGAAAGGCCCACGGTCGCACACGATCGTTCTCGGTATAGCCGTCGCTATCTGCAAAGCCCGCCGGATCCAGCCAATGGCGAGCCCAGCGTTCCCCATATGCAGGCGAGGCCAGCAATTCCTCCACTAATTGATCGTAGGCATCTGGTTCCTGGCTCGTTACAAAGTTCGCTACGCGCTCCGGTGCGAGTGGCAAGCCCAAGAGATCGAAAGCCAGTCGACGGGCCAAAGTAGCTCGATCGGCTGCTGGAGAAAAGCAATGACCTCGCGGTTCCAGTTCCGCTAACAAAAAGTGATCGATGGGTGTTTGAATTCGATCGGTGTTTACAACACTAGGTAGTCTTGGACGCTGTACAGGCTGAAAAGCCCAGTAGCTGCGCTCCTCTTCCGTCCATTCCGTTTCTACTGGAACGCTGACCGGTTCGGGCCTCGCCGTTTTCGCTCCTTGATCGATCCAATCATGTAAGACCTTTTTCTCGGCCTTGGAAAGCTTTCCTTTGGGGGGCATTTCCTCAGATTCGATTCGGCTCCAAAGCAGACTCTCATTGGGCTTGCCTGCGACGATGGCCGGTCCCGATTCTCCACCCGCAAGCAGTTGTCGAACGAGGCGGCTGTCGAGCCCACCTTCACGCTTGTCTTCCTCACCATGGCATTGGAAGCAGTGCGTCTTCAGGATAGGGCGAACATCGCGTTCGAAAAGCAACTCTGGCTCGCTTGCAAAGCACTTCAATCCTGGGCTGACCAGTAGCATTGCTGAGCTGGCCAGCAACGCAAATGGCAAAAGAAAGAGTCGCATGACGAAGCTCTGAAAGGAAGGCAGGGGAATTTTAGGCTGGAATACTTATTGTAACCACTTCTTCGACACAGTGTACTAAGGCGAGCGGCGATGTGAATACTACCGACGATAACCCGATACGTAAGTGAGGGACTCGTGCTCGATGAAGTGATTTGAATCGAGTAGGATTACGAGTACCGCCGATAGCTGAGGACGAGTACGAAAAGACAGGAATCGCGATTAAAAACTTGAGTCGGATGGTGGCGATCAGCGAAGAGTGTCCCTAAATTTAGGGATAACCGCCCCAAACCGCGATAATGACAAGAACGGCGATGAAAGGACATATAACGACTTTTGGACGAATCGCATCGCTGGTATGCGTAGCTGTATTGGTACTTGTGGTTAATGTCGCAGCAAGCGTTCTGTACATGGTTGTTTATGGTCACGTCATCGACCCCGGCCATGAATCGAAGTATTATCAGGATTACATACAGGTCGCAGCGCCCTACTGCAGTATCGTCGCCGGCATCCCCATTATGTTTTTTGCAGGGTGGTGGGTCGCCGGTTGGTGGCACCGATCGTTGGGCGCCCGAGGGGCGTTCCTCGTTTGGCTTGCGTACGCGGTTATTGACCTTACAATTTTATTGATCGCAGGATTCTCGCTGAGCGTAGGACCTAAAGACTCGTCAAGAAAGTATCAGAAGTGAACGCGAGGAATTCGACATGACAAAAAAAGCAGCAACGCCCAAGACAACTCCATCGGTCTCAATGAAGAAAATGACAACTACGAAAATGGGAGTTGGCGGCACCAAAGAGTCCCCATGGACCCTCACCACTCCTAGCGGGCAATCGGAGTATCAAGCCTATCGCGACGAAACGCTCGAAGACAAGAGGAAAGACAATCGCATGCGGGCCATCTAGTTGGCTAAAAAGCGACGATTGTGGATGAGAGAGGCCCTTCGCTCGTTGGATTCCGAACAAACCTGAGCGAGAGCCTCGCTCGGCCACGAAAACCAACCGTGTTGCAATTATTAACTATTCAAGATCGATTGAATCACTTTGCCATGGACATCGGTCAGTCGGAAATCGCGGCCTGCGTAGCGGTATGTTAATCGCTCATGGTCGAGACCCAACACGTGCAAGATGGTGGCGTGCAGGTCGTGAACGGAGACAGGATTCTC
>JANPNA010000207.1:0-9062 GCA_031427235.1 Pirellula sp. | reverse complement strand
AGTTTCCGGTACCGGGTAGCTTGTACCAAGCGGTAGTACCAGTGCCCTGAGCGTTTGTTGTGAGCAAAAAGTTCCGGACAATCGTATTGTTTGAATCATAGACCGAAATGACGACTACCACGCCGGCGATTGGTGAGTCGCCATCTTCCGATACGCCATCGAAATCGGAGTCATGTCGCACGTTGATGTTAAGCCGTAATTCGGTGCTCGGACCCTTTTTCCGTATCTCCGATCCGAAGCTGCGAACATATATCGCGTTTGTTACCGGCGATTCATCATCGATGTTGGAGAGCGACACGTCAGCGGCATTGCGGCCGTTGTAGTTTAGGTCTAAGCTGGTTGCTGGTTGCGTGAAAATCGAATAGGACTTGGTACCATCAGCAATCAAGTCATTCACACCGGTGACGATGACCGTCTTCGGTATATTCCAATCACCGTGAGTAAAGACCACCGACGGTACGTTGGTAATTCCCTCCGCCGCATTACTGGAAGTCAAGTTAATGGTCACGTCTGCCGTTGGTTGCGAATCGAGAACTACTCGGAATTCCGCGGTCCCACCACGCTCGGTGGTGATCATTAAGCCCGGGGACGAAAACGTTGGTGTTGTCAAAACCGAGATCCCTGCCGACGGAAGGTTACCGCCTTTGTTACTTTGAAAAGGCATGCCGTTTGCGGTTTTCATCGGAGCAATGCAGAACGTAGCCATTAGTAAAGCGACGCAGAGAATCGGAAAAATGTGACACTTGCTTAGTAAACTTCGTTCTTCGAACGATTCAATGGGTTGCGCGTTTCCATTTCGTCGAGCACTCGATTGCGATCGGTGTGCCCCATGAGAGTTTTGGGAAGCGTTTCTGTTTTTCGGAAACATGTTCAGATCTTTGTTAAAGAGGGAAGCGATGAAGTCTGTTATGCAAAAGGTTGTTGGCAGAGCGAATAATCGTTGCTCGCTCTGGCCGATTAAAGGACACGATGAAAGTGGTTACTTTTAGACTGGCGGAGACAGGCCGCGTCATCGTCATACTGGCAATGACGCAGCGCAACGACCTACGGCGTAGTGAACGTCTCCGGGATTAGTACAAATAGTGAATTGTGCACGAATCCAACGACCATACCAAATCCAGTACTATCTCGATCACTCATGCGCTGAGGTGTCGCGCTTGTATGGCTGGAAGGATCGGCAATCTATGCTGCTGCCAGCGAAGGTTAAAGTTAACGGACAATTTCCGGGATTAGTACATACGCGTGTTTCGTATTAGTTCCGATACTATTGCCAATTAACACTCCGAATCCGGTTGTTGGATCTCGGTCGCTCATGCCCCAGACTCGTACTCCCGGTCCCGTTAATAACCATCTTTCCGCGTCGGCGGGAGAGCTAAACACAACCATCGCGCCCAGATTCAGGTAGCCCCATTCGGGATGATCTGCGTGGCGAAGCCACCGCACACCCGAGATTTCATTATACCCAACCACGTCGCCAACAGTGTTCAATCCAACTTTTGAGTTTACCAGCGTGGCGTAGCCATCATCCAGATTCCCCTTCCAAACATATTGCCCCGACACCATGATTCCGGGTGTATATCGATAGGAGACGTTTTTTCTTATTTGCTGGAGGAGCACCTCGCTGACAGTGATTTGACCGTCATTCGATAATTCGAAATTCTCAGAGACTGAGGGAAGCTGGGTCTGGGTTTTTCCCCCATCAAGAAAGTTAAACCAAGACACTTCCTGTCCCACGCGTACTATCCCGAGTCTCGTGTTTGTCACTTTGATGTCATCGAACCAAGCACCTTGGGAACCAAAGAATGTGAACGGTTCTGCTGGTGCGACGATTGCCGGGTTGTAGGCGAATGCATAACGAACGCCAGCGCTATTCCAACTGATGCCGACGATGTCACCGGAATCGTTGATCTTGGTGAAGTGGCTGTCCAATCCGTAGGGAGACGTTACTTCGAAGCTGTATCCGCTTGGTTCTACGCTTGGGTATATCAGGATGCACTGGTCAAAACCCGAAATGTCCCGGACCATTCCCACGATTGCGCCGCCGTTATTGATCCCTACAAATGACGTGTTTACCCATTTAATCGGCAACGAAGGGATCATCACTTTTGCAGTTAGCAGCGAGTTTGTGTCTGCGTCATAGTAATAGCCGACTCGGAACCCGTCGACATCGTTATACGCTCCGACTGCCTCACGGACGTCGTTTACGTCGTGCACAACAGTATTGGACGCATCAGAGGGCAGAGGAATGAACTCGACGCGGTATCGCACATGCATGTCCGCAGGTAGCGATGGCGGCGTGACCTTGCCGCCTCCGCGCTGTGGGGCAGCTTGACTGAGTCCACTCATCCAGACGGCGGTAAGGCCGAAAACCAAGGGCATCCAAATATTTAGTCGAATCATCATTACAAAAGCTCCAGTGAGAAAATCGTTGGTCCGCGCGGTACCTTGGCAACCATAAGCCTTCCGGGTGCGCAGAGATTGAGCCCGGGGACCAGTTGGCCGGAGAAAAAGTTCCCGGCCGACCACATCAAGGAGACTTGGCCTGCGGACAGCGACTGCAAGTCGTGCCGAGCTGGCCAAGTTGTCCTTTATTTCGTTAGAAACATCACGCAAATCCTCATTCAGGAGTGTTGATCTGCATGGTAAAGTAAAAGCGGCTAACGGGCGTGCAGATCGTGCGACCGAGAGTCGTTGGGGGCCGGTGAGGATTGTGTTTGGCGATGCAGCCACACCGGCCCGTTTTTCGTAAGATTCTTAAGGCTCTTTTAGTTTCAGCATTACCTCTGAAGCTGACGCAGTGGGCTTTTCCTGGTCCATAGCCTGAGCCGCAGCCTCGCGTTTCGCAGCAAAATGTGCATTCTCTGAATCGAGTTCTATCGCCTTGTCGAATTCGGCGATCGCCTTGTCGTACTGAAGCAGGTTTTCCGCGTAAATGTCCCCGCGAAGTTCGTAGGCAGCCTGACGAGTAAACCACCGGGAATCTTTTTTTCGATCCACATCAATGGCTTGCTGACAATCGGCCAATGCCAGGTCGTATTCTTTTAATTCGCAATAGATACCGGCGCGTTGAAGGTAGTTTTGTCTTTCGGTGCTTTGAGTCGGATTGAGATCGACACACTTGGTCAAGTCGGCCAGTGCCAAGTCGAGTTGTCCTAGCCGCTGATAAATACGCCCACGTTCTTTGAGAGACCAAGTTTCGTTGGGGTTCGTCTCAATCGCGCGGTGAAAGTCCGACAGCGCGTTTTGATCCTGGCCCAGAGCGGCATACGAAAGGCCACGTGATCGCCATTGGACCGCGGTGGTGGCCTCGGGAGCCAACTCCATGGCAGCGGTAAAATCTTCGATGGCTTGCGTATTGTTACTTTGCGATTGATACCACAGGCCGCGATCTGTCAGTGCTTTGGCATCGCCGCTATCAATTTGGTTGTAATACTTCGCGATGAGTTCGTTGCGATCCTCCTCGTTCAGGCCCATCAGTTGCTCCGCCTCGGCGCGGAAGCGGAGTTGCTCCTGATCGTCTTTTCGATTTGCACTAATCCAGGCAGCTCCTAGCCAGTACGCGTTCGTCGCCTTTTCCTTCTCGCCGAGATTCCAGTACGTCATCGCCAGAAACATGTGGTATTTGCGGCCATCACTATCGATCATGCTGTGGGCTTGTTCCAGGGCCTCAAACGCTTCCTGCAACTGGCCAGACCGAAAGAGAGCTACGCCCAGGATGTTCAACGCTTCGGCAGGCGACTGAAAGACCATGGCGCCAGCACCTAACTCTTCCCAGGTTTCATTCAGAAGCCGTTGCGCCTCGGCGTGTTTCGGACGAAGCTCGAAAGCAAGGCGGGCAAGTTCCAACGCCTTCTGTGGATTTCGGTTCATAGGTTCGGCATCCGTGGATAGTTTCCAGGACCACATCAAAACCAAAATCTCCAAATTCTTTTTCGTGACGAGCGTTTTCCCATGCCCTTCGCCCAAGACGCGACTTTGGTAATTCACCACATCGCGAAATAACTTTTCCGCTTCGTCGTAACGCTCTCGAGATGCAAGGTCACCGGCGAGAGCGGCCGTGCGGTCGATCGTCTCCGGGGCTTCATCGCCAAGTACGCGCCGGCTGAGATCCAGTTGCTCTCGTAGCAGCTCTAGAGCTTCGTCAAAGCGTCCCTGCTGTTTTAACGACGCCTCGAGGTAGCCGATCGCTTGAATCACACGACCGTGCTCTTCACCATGCACATTTTTGTTAATCATCACCATCTCACGATATAAGCTCGTTGCCTCATCAAATTGTCTGAGGTCGCCCAGGCTGCGAGCAAGGTTTTGCATGGTGCGCAAGGCAGCTGGGCTTTTGCTACCAAGTGTTCGACGTTGGATGTTCAGGGCATCTTTAAAGTAGCCCACCGCCTCAGCGGGCCGGCCTTGCATGCCATAAAGTACACCCAGATTACTGCGGTCGGCCACCGTCCAATAGTGTTCCCCACCCAGCAGGTCAGTCTTCAGTTGCAGTGAAGCCTTCAGCAACTTTTCAGCCTCAGGAAAGTCACCCTGGCTCAGGTGGAGAGATGCTAGATTGCCCAGTGCCATCGCCTTTCCCGTCGGTTTCGCAATCTTCTCGTAAATTCCGATAGCCTCACGAAACGCTTCAGCCGCATCGGAGAACTTACGGAGGTCTCGCCGAACCAATCCCAGATTGACGAGTGTGGGCGCTATATATTTTTCATTCGGACTGGCAGCACGCCGTTCTACGGCCAACACCTCATTTAGGATTTCCTCGGCTTCGTCGCTTCGCCCCCGCTGGCTTATAACTGTTGCCAGGGCCCCCAAGCTGTCAAGCGTCGCTCGAGCGTCATCACCTAGAATTGAACGTTGCCGTTCATACACCGATCGCAACAATGTCTCGGCCTCCTCCAGACGACCAACTCGAAACAACGACCAGCCAACAGCATGCATGCTCCTTAATGTGTCCGGGGCGTCAACGCCCATTTCCTGTTTTCGGAGTGCCAATGAGCGTTGGGCTAATTTCAGTGCCACGTCGGGCACTCCCAAAGACTCATATGTATCAGCGAGGGTAAGTTGAATTGCTGACTCGACGAGAGGTTTTTCCTTGAACCGCTCGCTCACTGTATCCGCTGCCCGATCAACCACATCACGCAGTTTAATGTCGGGATCTGCTGCTATGGCGATGTTATGGTTTGCTTGGGACAACAGATCTTCGTTGACAAAGTCAGTGATCGCTTTGGCAATAGCGGCTTCCGAATTTGCGCGTTCAGTTTCTTGCTTCGCCCGTTCAGCTTCCGCTATTGCGAATGCCATCTGCTGTTGCGCGCTTCGCGTCTGGGCGGCTGCAATTGCTTCTGCATCGATCGCTCGCAGCATCTGCCAAGTCGTTCCCACAATGCCTGCTAGCAGAAGGGCCAAGAAAACAACCGCAGTGGTTATCGCTGCCCGATAGCGTCGAGCAAACTTGCGAAAGCGATAGACAGTCGACGGCGGGCAAGCCTGGACTGCGTCGCCATCCAGATGCCGTTCGACGTCGGCAGCGAACGTGCTGGCCGATTCGTACCGCCGCTCACGATCCTTTTCGAGGGCCTTCATGACGATCCAGTCGAGTTCGCCCCGTAAGGAGTCAACGAGTTTACGAGGATCGCAGCGACGATGGGCGCCGATGGTCGAGAGTGCTTCCGCGTGCAAGGTGCTAGCCATGGCACTTGGCCGTGGCGGCTCGTCTTCGCGGATGATGCGTCGGAATTCATCAAGGCCAGCGTTGTTTAAGGTTTCGCGGTCAAAGGGAGTCCTGCCCGTTAGCAGTTCATACAACAACACGCCCAGCGAATAGACATCGCTACGTGTGTCGATATCCAAAACTCCCATGTTCGCCTGCTCGGGACTCATGTACAGCGGCGTGCCGACCATTTGTGAAAAGTGAGTATAGACAGTCACATCCACTAGTTTGTGCCCGACGGCTTTGGCCACGCCGAAGTCGATTACCTTGGGGACGGCGGTGCCATCAATATCCGCCACCAACACGTTGGACGGTTTGATGTCGCGGTGGATGACACCTTTCTGGTGTGCGTGCTGGACGGCTCGGCAGACTTTGGCAAATAGTTGCAGCCTCTCGCGGTTGGCCAATTTATGCTGGTCGCAATACTCCGTAATGGGCACACCGTGAACCAGTTCCATCACGAAGAACGGCTGCCCAGCGTCCGTGGTCCCCGCGTCGATCATCCGGGCGATGTGGGGATGTTCCATCATCGCTAGAGCCTGCCGTTCGGACTCGAAGCGAGCGACAATTTCTTTGGTGGCCATCCCTGGCTTGATAATCTTCAGTGCCACTTTGCGCCGGACGGGCTCGAGTTGCTCGGCCACGTAGACCACGCCCATGCCGCCTTCAGCCAGTTGCTCGCGGATCTTGTAGGGGCCGATCTGGGTGCCAATAAGCCTGGTATTGGTGGAGCCCGCGATGGTTTCGGCGATTTGGTCGCGGTTCCGCAGAAAACTGCCCGCATCACCATCTGCAGCGATCAGCGCTTCGATGCGCGCCCGGAGACTGGAATCGTCGCCGCAATGATTATCCAAATATTGCTGTCGCTGCTGATCTGTTTCCAGATCGCAAACCGCGCCGAAAACTTCGCGTAATCGGTCTATGCTATTCATGGGAAGGATCTCTGCGTTAGGGAAGGACTACATAGCAATGCTCCGTCCAGGACCAGCTTGCTTCGCAAAATCTGGAAATTTTCTGAAAATCTGGAATACGACGAGGTTAGAGCACTGAGCACAGTTTATTTGAGAGCGCACTGTTTATTTGAGAGCATCGAAAAGCCATGCTCGGGCAAAGGCCCATCGGCGATCCGCGGCACTTCGCGAAATTCCCATCAGGGCCGCTGCTTCCGCCTGCGTTTGGCCCGCAAAGCATCTCAATTTGATGAGTTCCGCCGAAGTTGGGTCGATGGCTTCGAGTTTCTCCAAAGCCGAATGCAGGTCCAGAATGTCGCCGTACTCCGGCTTCCAGAACAATTCCACGGAGTCCAGCGAGAGTTGCTGGGATTGGCCGCCTCGTTTTAGCCGATCGCGGTTTCGGGCGTGATCGACCAGAATCCGTCGCATGGCCTCGGCTGCAGAGGAAAAGAAATGACCACGAGAATCCCAATGTTGCACCTTGTCTACGTCGACGAGACGAATAAAAGCATCATGCACGAGGGCTGTTGCTTGCAACGTATGATCCGACCGTTCCTCGGCCATACGGGACTTGGCCAGTCTTCGCAGCTCTTCGTAGACCAACGGCAATAGCTTCTCGGCCGCCGAAGGATCGCCAGATTCGATTTGCGACAGGATGCGGGTAACGTCGGTCATAAGCGTGCAGCAATAGTGGAAATGCTCAAACGGCAAGATTGTAGCAGCTCGATCTCTGAATTGCTTTCTGAATTCTAGCCGGTGAATGTCCAGAGTCGCATGCCAGCATCGATTCAGAAAACGTTTGCTCCGCCGAAACGAAGTCTCGCATTCGGATCAAGATCGGCTTCGCACCTCGCACATAATGATGACTTAGCGGTACCTCCTGGCCGATGCTTGAACGAAGTTTTGCCAACTGCAATTCATACTCTGCCTCGAAATCAATTTCTTTTGGCTTGTTACCCATGACGAATCCAAACGATTCATCACCCGCTAATGGCGAAGCCGATGCAGCCGAACCATTCGAACCTATCGAGCTAAAAAAGCGTTCTCTGGTTACGATGCCTGGTGGATGGAAGATGAGTCAAATCCACGCTGAGCAGCCTGCCTTTTGTAACCTGGCACATTTTCAAGGAGGAATGGCCGCATGAATCAGGTTCAAGACAATCAACCCATCGCTATCCCGTTCCCAGAGGATGCGATTGACGCATGGGCAATTGTGTACGTCGACGTTATCGAAAAGCTAATCGATAACGAAACCCGTTCTAAGTCGCTTCCAATGGATTCGCCAAGCACTACAGAGAAAGGAGATTCGCAATGTCATTCTACTTCACCTGCGACGCCGATCTAAACATTCCAATCCCATGCGCTGTGCATCTCGCATGCAAGGTACGAGCCATGTACAACGGCCGAAGTCCGGTCACAGCCAGAGACATCGCGATGATCTATGGCGTCTCTCAAAGCGCGATCATTTGTGCATTGCGTCGATCCGAAAGGATCAATCTAGTCCGCCGCGTTGGCGAACGTGCCTGGGTTCCGGTCGAAAGACCATAGTCGATTCTCATAGCTTCAGTCGGTTCGTACAGGGAGGTCGTCGTTAATTGGACAATGAGCTGCACGCGGAGACGTCCGCCGACCGGATTCCGAGGGTGGCCGAGGCTCGCAACATCGACCTAGCAAGTATTTCCGATCGCCTGTTCATAGACAACCTTCGTGGCCGGTTGCTAGATATTGATTCGCTCAAGACGTACTTCGAGTCCGTTCGCCGCGGTTATTTCAAACTGGTCGTTCTGGACGCCTTCTACCGCTTCCTGCCGAAGGATGCGGACGAGAACAGTAATTCTAATCTGACCGACGTCTACAACCGCCTGGATGCGTATGCGTCGATGCTCGACTGTTCGTTCATCCTGGTTCATCACGCCAGCCAGGGTAATCGCTTGGCACCTTGGTCCAGTTGATAGACCAGCGTAAGGTAGTTATGGCCTCGTCGATATTGGATCTCGTCGACTCCAATGGATTCGATGCCAGAAAGGTCGCGATGAATGATTCCCCAGCGAACTACCCATTGAATGGCTCGATAAACGCTATCCCAACGCGTTCCAAAAATGGTTGCCGTTTCCTTCTAACTCAATCGCTTGGCCCAGGTAGCCAGGAAGATCCGATACGAAAATGTTTGCTGATTGTTGCCGCACGCCCATGGAACTCTTTCTGTGGTTACTCCGCACTTGCGACCATCGACTCGTCGCATTCTGTAGACGAAAAATACGGCTATCGCCCAAAGTGGAACAAACTCAAACCGACGGGTAGTCGTATGATCATAGGTCGCTCCTTTCTTGCCGCAGTCACCGCAAATCGTTTTTGAACCGCGCCGTGGTAGGAGCGTGAACTCGATCTGGCCGTCTTTGGTC
>JANPNA010000206.1:0-3326 GCA_031427235.1 Pirellula sp. | reverse complement strand
TGATCTCGGTGTTAAGTCTCGACGAGAAAAAGCCCGAAGCGAAGCCAGTATTCGCCAGCAGACCAGCATCAAGGAAATCAAGAGAGATCGATCGGCAGATCGAAGCAGGGCTACAAAGAAGTCGGTACGAGAGTTACAGTTATCCATGGCATCCATTCCAGATTTAGAGCTGAGTCGTCGAAAATCCAGCTTGTCAGTTTGGGATCGGATGCCAATTTTTCACAATATCGATTCCAAGACAAAACGAAACGCGATCTTTGCTATCAAAACGTCCTTGAGCCGCAAACTCTCCGACTGCACCCTCGACCACAGAGCCATTAAAATGGATGGCCCGTAGTTTGATTATCGTGATCGACCACGGAACCATTAAAATGGATGGCCCGTAGTTTGACGGATGGATGGCCCGTAGTTTGACGTAGTTTATTTTCGTAGTTTATTTTTCTAAGCCCTGAGCGCGCCCGGAATACCGGAACCACCTCAACAAACACAAAAGCGAAGGAACGCAACAGTGGGATTATCATGGCCAGAGTTTACTTCCGAATGCAAGTCCAGATTGTCAGCTTTATCCCGGCGCTTTCGTGTGTCCCCTTGCGCGTTCACTGATTGGTTCGTGCAGGTGAGTGTCGCGGCGCGACGGGCAAGTTCTAGTTCAGCAAAATCTTCGGAGTAATTGGCGAAACAAAGCCCTCTGGCTTAACCGTCAGTACTGAACAATCGACCGATGCCAAGACCTGTTCGGCAGTATTGCCGATAACGAATCCTGGTATGCCTGTACGGCAGACAGTCCCCATCACTAATAAATCCGCTCCCAGTTCTTTCACCAGCTCGGGTATCTTGTGCACTGCATCTCCCTTGGGAAGATGTACGTGTACTGACTTAATGGAATTCTTCGCCAATAGGTCCTCGACCAGATCGCGATGCTTTTCAAACTCCTGATGAACAGCACGGTCGACATCTGCTTTTGGAACTGCAAATCGTCCTCGCATCATCGATTCACCTAGGAGCCTCCAAACATTTACGACATGCAGTTCGGCTTCTTCAAGTTTTGCAAAGGAGGAGGCAAGGTCCAAGATAACTCTGTTTAGCGTATCGTGCGAATCTCCAACAAGTACGGGGTCCACTGCGACTATGATTTTTTTAAACCCCTTCTGCTCCGTTGGTTTTAGAGCAAGAACTGGGCACGGGCAATCTCGCATCATCGCCGACACGGTGTTGGCCAAAAAAAATTCTCTCCAACCTGGCTTCTTGTCCACCGTCATTATGACTAGATCGCGATGGTTCTCGATGACATCGCGAATGATCTCAACAAAGGGTTCACCTTCCAGCAAGCGAGTTTTTGGGTGCACTCCTAGCGAATGTACGGAACTCGCAATTTTATCCAATCGTTCTTGTTGATCTTCCATGACGAGTTTCTTCACGTCCACGGGTTTATCGTCGACGTAGAGGTGATGCCAAGAATTAGGGAACTCTTTAATGGCATGAACGATGGTCAATCGGGCGTGGTTCTCTTTGGCCAGCAACGCAGCTCTCTCAAGGGTCGGCTGATCACATTCGTAGATTAGCGATATGTTTTTGAAACGCTTCATGTTTTTTCCTTAACTGGTTCTTAGGGGAATTTAGTGGGTCGAAATGCTGGGAAAGAGGCTTTGCTGGCACCAGGAGCGACTGCTTCAGTTCTTCCCGCATTCTCGCAATGACTCCCTTCGAAAAAGGCTCCATCACATGAAGCACTGAGACCTGCGAATTGAATATGGTCGCAAGTCTCGCCGTAGCGTTCAAAGCGTCGTCGTTCGCCTGTTGGAAATCGGTCGCAAACAAAATTGACTGAAGCGTTCGCATGTTTTTTTCTCCGAATCACATTCTATTGATTTTTGTTAATGAACCATGTTCCACAAGTAGACCAGATAAACGACGTAACCGATCAGCAAAATAGCTCCACCCGCTCGACCGAGTCGCTGGCCTCGCATAACAAACAAGCCCATGAGAACCACCGAGCCCAACATGATCGGTAGATCGACTCGAAGCGATTGGCTCTGTACTGGCAGCGGTTGAATCAGCGCACAAATCCCCATCACGAATAGGATGTTGAAAACGTTGGAACCCAGGACATTTCCCACTGAAATATCGGCTTGATGCCGAGCAGTAGCCATGACGGATGTTGCAAGCTCAGGCAAGGACGTACCGATCGCTACGATTGTTAGTCCGATCACCAAGTCGCTTATCCCTAGAGCATGAGCCAATGCCGTTGCCGATAGAACCATGAAATGTGCACCTCCCACCAATGCCATCAAGCCGCCGACAAAGTAAAGCGTGCACATTTGCCAAGTAGCTCCATCGACAGCCATACCCTCGATCTCTTGCTTGACTTCACGACTCTCTTTTCTCGCCGATCGAACCATTAGGAGTAGAAAACTTGCAAAAGCAAAGAGCATGATGAGTCCATCGATGCGGCCCACTTCGCCGTCCGAGGCCATCCACCATAGTCCCGCCGAAATCCCGACCACCAACGGTAGTTCGACTCGCAGCAGTCTCATCTGCAGCACCAGCGGACGGGTTAGTGCGGCTACTCCTAAAATCAATCCAATGTTGGCAATGTTGCTGCCAACTAAATCGCCAAACGCTAGGTCAACTGCCCCGCGAGTTGCCGCTGTCACATCAAGAAATAGTTCTGGAGCAGACGTCCCAAACGCGACGACGGTTAAACCAATCATCAACTGGCTGACTCGAAGCCCCACGGCCAGCCGCACTGCACCATGCACGAAAAAATGCGCACCGACTGTGAGCACAACCAAACCTAAAATGAAGGCTGAAATACTGATGATCATTTGTACGTGTTTATCGGATGAAACTGATATTTTAACGGAATGGGAGAATGGGTTATGTTGTGGCGATGGAAACGGAATCGCCACGACCTGATTGTACCCGCTGCAAGGAGCTTGAGAAACAAGTTGCTGAGCTTGCGGCTGAAGTGAAGCGATTGGCCAAGAAATTGGAATTTAAGACTCGGGTAGTGCGCCGCTGCTTCCTTCTTGGAAATGACCCTGTTACCGGCAAGAACTACGACCACCGAAAAGTCTGGATCGAACAGCAACGTCAACGTCTGGCGGCAAACTTCGGAATCGATTTACTGTGTTTCAGTATTCTTTCGAACCATTTTCATCTAATCTTGAGGTCGCGGCCGGATGTTGTTGAGTCTTGGGATGACAGCGAAGTTGCCCGGCGGTGGATGATGTTGTGCCCTGTGCGAAAGAAGAATGGTGGCTCTGCGGAAGAACCAAACGAGTTTGAACTGAACTCTACCGGGCGGTAAGACTGGCGACCGCACC
>JANPNA010000205.1:0-8024 GCA_031427235.1 Pirellula sp. | reverse complement strand
AGGCGGGCCGATTTAAATCGTAGCGGAAGCTGTCAAAGCTTTCGTGAATGCTGGACGCCAACGAAATGCTTGACGCATTCCGCTACTAGGGAACGCTAGCGAAAGTGTTTCGCGGCCCAGCTTAAGATCGACGCCGAAAGCCAAGGCTGGCATCATACTTGATTACTCGAATGATGGCGGTTTCTTCGCCTCTAACTTGGTTGCCAAGGCAGCGGATCAACACAGACGCGGCGGCGGCCCGACGATTTCGACCCTTTCCGACTCAATTGCTGGCGCGCATATCCGTTCGGCATGCATTAAAGTGGAGTGTCCCCCGTTTGTCTCCCCCGTTTGTCTTACCCCGACTAACCGATTGCCTCTTGCGCCCCAACACCCTCTGAGCTCAATGAGTGCCATTTGGTTTGATGATTTGTTCTGCTTCCTGCTTTAAACGAGCCAAGGTCTCTGAATTAGGTTGCTCCACAAACGGCTTGGCTTTCCGTCGCGTTTCAAGCTGTTCCATATTTGCTGCCATCCAAGCACTCGTTTTGTCGAATGTTTCGTGAGCCCGTTCTTTTTGGCCTAGATGCCAAAGTGCCATCGCCAGGATGAATCCGTTCTCATCGCTATTTAGCTTCGGTTCCGTCCGCAACATCTCTTCGCACTGTTGCCATCTAGCGTTTCTAAAGAGCGTCCATGCGTAAGCTTGTGAAACCAAGGGAGCATCATGAGCCTGCTGCAATCCACGTTTGCAAATAGCGAGCTGACGCTCTGGCGATAATGAAAATTCTTTGGCGGATGCCATTGCAAGCATCACGGATGGCCAATTGTCAGGCAGCGGTTTTGCATCAACAAATTTGTCGACGAATGCATTGAGCAATAGCACGTGCGATTGCAACACCGCGTCGTTAAAAAGTTTATCCATTGAAGGCGATCTGCCAAAATTTTGCCAATTCTTGGATTCATCGATCCAACTTAGGAGCGCACTCCAAAAATCACCGGAGCTCTCCTGACTTTGCAGCCACGTGGATACGAGCTTCTTTGCTCGATCCAAATGCTCCTGAGCATTAAGAGCGTAATCGGGTGCGATAGACTCATTAGCCGTCTGCTTAGCGTCGGGGCGTTCTGCATTGATCAAATCAGAGCAATACGTATTGATTCGATTCACTTCAATGAACAACATCAAATCGTTGCGATTTTGCGAAAATCGACTCGGATAGTAGGAGTCTGAATTCACAGGCAGGCCAACTAGGCCGACTAGCTGCTGCCCCACCACTGACGCCTTTTCATGTGCACCGAGTTGCAAATAGCCAATCGCTAGCTGGCGGAGTACAGTTCTGTGAAAAATAAACATTTCCGTATCCGTTGGAAAAGTCTTCGCAAACTGCACGAGGTATGAGTTCGCAGATTCATATGTTTCGACCGCGAGCTGGTAGTCTCCGTGACTCAAGTGTTGTAGGCCCAAATTCAGAAGTGCCGAGACAAGCGACTTGCGAGCGCCTCGCACATCTGGGAACTGGTCAACAACTTCGCTAAGAACATCTCTGGATTGAGTCCAATAATCTTTGGCCTTGTCGAAGTTTTCGCGACGAAGTTCGAGATTGCCTACACTTCGTAACCCCTCCCCGAATTGCGACTTATAGGAAGCTACATCTGGGAATCGACTAACCAACTTCTTCACGATTTCGACGTTCTTGCGAATTATTGCATCCGATTCTTCTTCTCGTTTCAGCCGCCGCAAAACGATGGCAAAATTCTGCATAGAACCCGGCAACGATTTTAAAACGTCGTGACGATCGGGTCTCTCGACTACCAACTGCAGCTTCAACTCGATCGATTCTTGGTAAGCAGCGGCGCATTCCTCATTTTGCTCTCCCCACCAAAGACACTGATTACCTTTCGCACTGAGGCTTTGTGCCAAACGCTCTTTGATCGCAAGGTCCATTGGTTTGTCATGCCATAGCTGCCTCGCAATGGCTACACCCGAATCAGCAGACTTCCTGGCTTCCGACTTCCTCGTTCGATCAGACAAAAAACGTAACGCACAGTTTGAGAACCCCTTCGATAGCAGATCCCTTTGAGGCTCAGACAGTTGCCCACTTCTTTCAACTTCGTTCAGTTCGGCAAAAGCCGCATCAGCATATTTCAAAGCCTCGGATTGATTCCCCTTATTACGGTAAATCGAACTCAGCCCTACATTTGCCTCTGCGCGACGGATACGCAGATCTGTGTCAGACAGAGAAAAGCCAAGAGCGATGTTGCACATTTCAACCGACTGCTCGAGGTTGGCAATTGCCTCGTCGATCCTGCCCAACTGCTGGAGAATCGATCCAGATCTATATTTGGCGATAATCGCGCCGATACGAGGTTTCGTGTCGGTTGGATCCAGGGCAGCTAGCTGTTCAAAAGCAGCAACTGCTTTTTCAAGGTACTCGCGTTGGATATCGGTAAGTTTTGATTGCTGCGACAACCAGTCTTGGGCGAACTGCGTATACATCTCGTCGATGGCTTGCTCGGCAACGCCCAGCCGCTTGTTGGCCAAGTCTGCCTTCTGTGCAACTAATTGCAGAGCATTGGCGGTGTCTTGCTTTGCGGCGACAGCGAGTCTCCATTGCCAAGCGGTGAGGCTAAGACCGATCAGCAGACTGAGCATCGTTGCCCCTGAAATCAACACGGCAACTCGATTTCTGCGAATGAGTTTTCTCAATTGGTAGGCAAGCGAGGGAGGGCAAGCCAATACGGACTCGTTGTTCAAATAGCGCTGAATGTCATCTCCAAATGCTGCAGCGGAATCATAGCGCCGACTTCGGTCCTTTTCGAGCGATTTGAGAGTGATCCAATCCAATTCGCTATGAACGGACTTGGTAAATGCACGATCATCCAGCCCTCGCTTATTCGCCGTAGTGGATAGTTCCGCTTTTGGGATCGTAGTGATGCGATGGCTCGGACGCGGTGGTTGTTCCTCACGGATGATACGACGCAGGTCATCCAAACTGGCTTTCGACAGAGTCTCCTTGCTGAAAGGTGTTGTGCCGGTCAGAAGCTCGTACAACAGGACTCCGAGCGAATACACATCGCTGCGGGTATCAATATCAATGCCGCTCATCTGAGCCTGCTCGGGGCTCATGTACAATGGTGTCCCCAGCATCTGCTGATAGCCGGTAAACAGCGTGCGGTCGGTCAGTTGCTGACTGAGTGCTTTGGCAATCCCGAAGTCAATGACTTTCGGAACCGCCTTGTCATCATGCATTGTGACCAGCACGTTAGACGGTTTCAGGTCGCGATGAATGATTCCCTTTTGATGAGCATGATGGACCGCTCGACAGATATCGATGAACAATCTAAGCCGTTCATCCGTGGTCAGTCTTGCCTCGTCACAGTAGTCCGTTACGGGAATCCCATGGACCAACTCCATCGCGAAATAGGGGCGTCCGTCGTCTCCGGTTCCAGCGTCCAATATCTTTGCGATATTAGGATGTTCCATCATCGCTAACGCCTGACGTTCGGCTTCAAACCTCGCGATAACCTCTCCGGAATCCATACCCGGTTTGAGGATTTTCAAAGCGACTTTGCGGCGAACTGGACTCGTCTGCTCGGCCATGTAGACGGTCCCGAACCCGCCCTGCCCGATCTGCTCGAGCAATTTATAAGGACCAATCTGACGTCGCTCTGTCTTTTTCGGAACCCACGGCGCCGCCGGCTGCGAACCTCCATCCAATTCCGGCTTGAAAAGAGTTTCTTCGGGCCCAAAGGCGTCCACGATAACGTCTAACGGACTTTCCCCATTGTCCCTGTCCGCTGCGATTATTAGTCGACTGACCTGTTTTTTTAAGTCAAAATCGGCTTTGCAGTGTTCATTGAGGATGGCATCCCGCTCGGAAGCGCTGTTAAGCCCGACGGCCAGCAGGAAGATCTCTTTTGCGGAGAGTTGCCTCGAGTCTTTTTTCTTCATCGGATGTCGACGCCATTTGGGGATTGAAAGCGGAAGCGGAATCCAGCGAGACCTCGCGGTCGTTGCGAATTTTTTTACGATCGATAATAGGTCACAGCCTCGAGACAACTCATCGTAGTCACAGTCGTAAGTGTGACAAGGATCGCTTCTCGTGGCTAACGCGTCTTCAAAAAACGCCTGTCGTCGGATGTAAATTCGTTTCCTGTCGACTTGTCAAACGTAAAGGCACCGGAAGTCGGGAAAGCAAAAGTCGGATCTGGTGGATCTGCGATGCCTTGGGGGTTGGTGTTGCCGGAGGCTTGTTCAAAGCTTAGCGTGGCCGACTGGCTGCCAGAAATTCGTCTGCGACTATTTGTGCACTCGTCGAAGCGGTCGGTCCGTTATAAACGATCCAAATACTCTTACTCGATCCCGAAGGATCGATTGTCAGGCCAGTAGGTGCCTTGTTCGCCGAATCAATCGTCCAACTGCCCACCCTCGCACCGGCTTGGGCATCCAAAAGATCACCAAGAAGTCGTTTTACCGGCGACGCTTGGCTCTCGTATCGCTGGACTCCAACAGTTCAGGCGACCAAGCCGCCATCTGTTCGTCGAGTGTTCCAATTGCGTTTTTGGTGAGCTCAGTGGCGGTCGGTGTGCCAGGAGTGGCCGCAGTCGCCAGAGGGGCGCTGCCGGACTGCTTCAGCTTGAGCAGGTAAAGATTAGCAAAGGTGCCAGGGTTGACAAGCCAATGCGCGTCGATCGGATCTGGGTCGAAGTCCACGGTTCCCTTATAAAACCCTGCAAGATAGACCGTGCCGGCGTTATCTATGGCGATGCCCCTGCCATAGTCGAAGCTCGTTCCGCCAATTGTCGTGCCCCAAACGAAGTTGCCGTCCGGGCCCAGCTTCAAGGCGAAGATGTCGAAGCTCCCGGCAGATGTTCGGGTTTGCAATCCGGCACCTGGGTCGAGATCTACCGTGCCGTTGAACCCCCCCGTCGCGTAGATGCTATCCAAGGCGTCCACGGCCAGCCCATCAACGGCGGCGATTTTGTCGCTCTCCACCGCTTTCGCCCAGACGAGCGCTCCCGTACTGCTGAGCTTGGTGATAACCCCCCCGCCGCCGATCGGCAGAGTTGTAGTACCGTTGCTTGGGTCAAAGTCCACGGAGCCGTCATATTGCCCGCCGACGATAATGTTCCCGCCGCTGTCCAGGGCGAGGGTGTTCGCGGTCACTAAAGAGCTCGTCGAAAGGCTTACGTATGGGCTGACCCAACTGAAAGCCCCCTTCGTGGTTAACTTGAGGACAAACGTCGCTTCCGTGGCTCCGGAAGAGACGTTCCGAATGTTCTGACCGGGGTCGAAGTCCACGGTTCCGTTGAACGACCCCGCCACGACCACGCTCCCCGCGGCATCGACGGCCAAGTCACCACCAATTCTGCTGCGGGTGTTGACCCACTTGGTCCAGACAGTCGACCCGGACGGGCTGAACTTGAGTACTTCGATCCCGCCCGCATTTGGGTACAACGCGTAGCTGCGCTGGCCGGAGGCGTACACGTTGCCGGTGGCATCTACGGCGACTCCGAACCCCGAGTCGTTGGTGCCTTCGGCACCCCACCGTTTGGCCCACATGGTTGAACCGCTCGCGTTGAGTTTAGAAACGTAACCGTCGAGCAGGCCGGTGGAGCTGAGGTTGACAGAGCCGAAGTCCCCCGTCCCGGTGAACCACCCCGTCACATACACGCTTCCGCTTCCGTCGATCGCGATTCTACCGCCCGCATCGGAGTCGGTCCCGCCCATTCGCTTGACCCAGATAAGCGAGTTGTCCGGTGCGTACTTGGCCACGAAGGCATCGGTGCCACCCTGGGCGGTTAGGATGTCGGTGTTCCCCAAGTGGGTTTTGGCCGGGTCAAAGTCCGTCGTTCCGGTGAAGGACCCGGTGAGATAAGAGTTCCCGGCGGCATCTACGGCCACGTCCCGGGCCTGACTGCTGCCTGTAGCATTGCCAACACCGAGAGCGGAGTCGAAATCCGCGGCAAAAACCTCACGATTTTCCAGTGTCTCGAGGACTAGCCGACGCGTCCTGCGGCGGCCTTGACGGCCCTTGGTCGGTACTGGCGACGACATCGAGCCTCCGAAGATTCGATTCATAGATCGTGCCCAGAGGGATTTGGAAGTTGGCATTTGTTGCTCCTAGTGGCGTTCGGAATGGAAGTGAAAATTCTGCCTGACATGAATCAATGCAGGAAACAGCTCTAAACCGTCCAAAAGAATTCGAAATTATTTTTCGTCTGCACCGAGGGCGGTGGCGGTGAACCACGCTCGGGCGAATTTCCAATTGTCGTAAGCCTCTGTGCGAGAGAGGTTTAGTGCTTGCCCAGCCTCAGTGACGGACAGTCCGCCAAACAGCCGAAGCTTGACCAGCTCCGCAGCAACGGAATCTTCTACGGCTAGCCGGGTGAGTGCTGCATCCAGATCCAGGATCAAGTCCGGATCGGTCGAGAAAGCCACAGCCAGATCATCCATTTCCACCCGCCGAGCACTACCGCCACGCTTGTCGGCTCGCTTTGCCAAAGCCCAGTTGACCAGGATCTGCCGCATCGAATTGGCTGCCGCCGCAAAGAAGTGGGCTCGCCCCTGCCATGCCTGATTCGAACCGACTAGTTTTAGATAGACCTCATGCACCAACGCAGTCGCTTGCAACGTATGATCCGACCGCTCAGATGCCAGCCGAGTTGCTGCCAATTTCCTCAACTCCTCGTAAACCAGGGGCATGAGTCGTCCAGCCGCATGGAAATCCCCCGCTTCGATCTGCTTCAGGATCTGTGTGACATCGTTCATTAATGCTAACGCGAACTTTGAGTAATTGGAGGTGACTTAGTATTCCAATATAGCCGAAAAGCCTGAACGATCTGTAGCCCGGACGAATGGGGGCAGCATGGGGGGGCAGCATGATGGCAGCATGGTGATGGCAGCATGGGGGCAGCATGGGGACACAGGATTTTTTCGGGGGGGTGGTGTTGCATATGGAATTGCCGTTTGGTTTAATTTTCGGAATGAAAAATCTTCGCAATTGCCAGAAAACCTTCTTTCGGGAGAATCGTTATGGGACGCTTATCGAGAGCCGAAGTCTTTGAGCCTAGCGAGGTCGCAATTTGTCACGTTTTTGCTCGGGTAGTGCGCCGCTGCTTTTTACTTGGAAATGACCCTATTACCGGCAAGAACTACGACCACAGAAAAGTCTGGATCGAACAGCAGCTCCAACGCCTGGCGGCAAACTTCGGAATCGATTTACTTTGCTTCAGTATTCTTTCGAACCATTTCCATTTGATCTTGAGGTCGAGGCCGGATGTTGTTGTGTCGTGGGATGACAGCGAAGTTGCCTGGCGGTGGATGATGTTGTGCCCGGTGCGAAAGAAGAGTGACGGATCGGCTGAAGAACCAAACGAGTTTGAACTGAACTCTATTCGCAACGATCCAGACAAACTGAAAGGGATCCGCATGCGATTGAGTGATATCTCTTGGTGGATGCGATTGCTCTGTCAAAACATTGCAATGCGATCAAACCGCGAAGACCAAGAGATCGGTAAGTTTTGGCAGGCACGCTACCGGGCGGTAAGACTTTTGGATGAGGAAGCGTTGCTCGCTTGTTCGGCTTACGTGGATCTCAATCCCATTCGGGCTGCCATCGCCGAAACCATCGAGACCAGCGATTACACCTCCGCTCAACGACGCGTTCAAGCCTTGCAGGAGCAGGCAAACACCTTGCAGAAGCAGGCAACGACGGTGGTGTTGGAGGACTTAAGCCAGGTGACCGCACCATTGAAAGATGGTATGCTGTCCCCATTGTCCATTGATGAAAGAAACGATCCCGTTGGGCCGCATGCAAGTCTTACTAGCAACCGCTGTAGCGACAAAGGGTTCTTATCGATGTCGGTTGCCGAGTACTTGGAATTGCTGGATTGGACTGCTAGGCTGACGATTGCTGGCAAGCGTGGGGCAATGCCCGAGGATGCACCGACGATATTCGAGCGGTTGTCGATTGATCCGATGACCTGGACCATCCTAGTCCGCGATTTCGGTCGGATGTTTTGCCAGGTAGCTGGCAATCCCA
>JANPNA010000204.1:0-3943 GCA_031427235.1 Pirellula sp. | reverse complement strand
TTTGTTTTTGCGTCTGCGTTGTCTTTTTGTTTTTTTTTTAAATACCTTAAACCCGCATTATTTTTAACAACACCCACTACCCTAAAATTCAGATCCACTACCCTAAAATTCAGCTGTCACAAAGCACTAGGAGCCAAAGGCGACAATATGGTTTTACAGGACCGTAAGACCTTCGTTTCGGCTTTGGATCCAGGATCTAACCTCTGGCAGCTTCCCATATGCGAAGGCCAACAGTGCCAGCGGATGGATGGTCGGTTTGTCGATGCCTTGTTCCATCTGAAGCTTGCATGAAGTGCATTCCGTGCTGCCGATCTGGGCTGTGGTCTCCTGCATTTTACTAATCAAACCCCAACCGACGCGCAAACTGGTTCGGTAGGTCTGCTTTCGCATCCCATAAGTGCCAGCCATGCCGCTGCAGCCTGCATCCGCATGCTGTACGGCAAGACCGGGAATCAAATTCAACAGTCGCAGACCGCTATGATTCGGATCGAGCGCTCGCAAATGGCAAGGAGTATGGTAAATGACCGATGTCGTTAACGGTTTCATGTCCAGTTCAAGCTCGTTGTTCGAGTGCATTTGAACCAGATATTGGCCTGCGTCCCAAGTGTTTGCCGCAACAAGCTTGGCATCCTCGTTGTCCAGGATTTGCACGTATTCGTATTTCAGACAGAGAGCTGCCGTGGGTTCGGTCGTGACAATTTGATAGCCCTGCCGTACTGCCTCGGCCATCTGGCGAATTTGAGGCGCAATCATGCGACGAACCTTTTCAATATCCCCCATTACGATCTTCGTCATGAATGTTACCGATTGCCAAGCGGGGACATAAACTTCGACGTTTTGGTGCTGCAATACTTCAACCAACGCAATGCCAACTAGAGGGTTGTTCCAATTTGCATAGTGATCTACCAAGTAGAGCACTTTTCGGCCAGCTCCACGATTGGGTCGTGTCAATCGATTCTTAGCGGCCCATCGCAGAAACGGCTGCTTGGCGATGGAGGGCAAGCGTCGTCCCTGAGCAATGCCGGTTGTTTTTTCTAGAATCCAACGTGAATAGCGATTCTCTAGTCCCCAATTGGCCAGCATTGGAATTCTACCAGCCAGAGCGGTAAGAGCGTCCAAACGGGACAACAAGCGGTCGTTTAGTCGCAGCCCATTGGTGGCAGTATACTGCGCCTTGATCTCCACCATCAGTTTTGGAATATCAACGGATGCTGGACAATCAATTTTGCATTGGTGGCAATGAAAACAAAGGTCCGCAATCTCCTTCATCTCATCGCTTTCCACGAGATGAAGAGGTAGTTTGCCTGACATCAGCCCTCGGATCAAATTGGCCTTGGCTCTCGGTGATGCTTCTTCCCCCCGTGTTGAGCGAAACATGGGACACATGCGTTCGGCTGGAGCATTGGACCGACAGCGTCCGCATCCGTTACAAGCGTTGGCTGTAACCTCCATCGACTCCATTTCGGACCAACCTAGAATTGGCAAAAAAGTCTTGCTTGCGATTCCGACTCCACCGGTTGAGACCGGGTCCAACGCATTGTCGGATCCTTCATCGTTGGGAGTTGCAGTCCCATTAATGTGGTCTGCAATTGCAGGGGACGTGGGCGTGTTCACGTCGTTTGCTTCGATCGTTGCAACCAAAACGGACTTTCGTTTTGGATTGATGACGATGGAAGGCGGTCGGAGATTGTCTGTCGTTTTTTGAGCAGCGTCGGTTACGAGCTTACCTGGATTCAGAATTCCTTTTGGATCAAACAGTTCCTTAATGCGTCGGCAAATCGGATAGAGATCGCCCAATTGTTGCCTGAGGTAAGAGCTGCGGCTGAGACCGACAGCGTGTTCGCCGGAAATGACGCCGCGGTATTCGATGACCTTTTCGAAAATGCGATCCGCGATGCGTTGCATTTTTAACACATCATCCGGCTCGTGCGGATCCAGAAAGGGCCTCAAATGCAAGTGACCATGAGCCGCGTGTGCGAAGAGGGTGCCAGTAACGCGGTCCGCCTTGAGAATGTTCTGCATTTCCACCAAAAATTCCGGCAATCGATCCGGTGGGATAGAGATGTCTTCTACAAACGGCAGCGGTCGAGAAGAACCACGCAGGCGATACAATCGAGGAATCACCCGTCGACTCAGTTTCCAAATGAAGTCGCGTTCGGCGTCGTCTACAATGATGCGGGTGTGCTGAGTCGATGGAGCGCGCCGAACGATGCGTTGAATGAGTGAACCCAACCGGCTTCGAACTTCGGGAACATCGTTACCCTGCAGTTCGATCAGCAAAAGGGCCTCGGCGCCTTTAGGTAACATCGATTCGTAACGTGGATCCAGTTCTCTAGCAATTTCGATCAGACGTCGGTCCATCAAATCGCAAGCTGCCACGTTGTCGCGGCGAGCGTCAAGGGCGGCGCGGGCGGCCAGTTCGAGCTTTTCAAAGAACATCAGTACGATACCTCGAGCGCCCGGCATGGCTACGATCTTGACCGTCGCTTCTGTCAGAATCGACAGCGTTCCCTCAGCCCCCGACTGCAAGCGAGCCAAGTCGACATGCTCATGATCCAAGGCAGACTCTAAGCGATAGCCGCATCCTCGCGCAACACCTCGCCATGGGGGAGACTTGATGATGGCTCGATTCGTCCAAAGAAGTTGCCCTATCTCAGACACTAGATTGTTTAGCTTAGCGTTACCGGTGTTAGGCATTCGCCACGGTATTCGGTTGAGCAAAAGCTGATCGCCATCTGCCAAAACACATTGCGCCGAAAGCAAAGTAGCCCCGGCCGTTCCATATCGCAAGAAATGGCTTCCCAAAGTGTCGATGGCAAGCACGCTGCCAATCGTGGTAACGGCGCGGGTCGGAGGATCCGGCCCAAAGATGAGGCGGTCTTTTGCTAAGATCCGATTCATGTCTGCCAATGCCAAACCTGGTTGGACCCGAGCAACAAGTTTTTCGACATCGACGTGAATCATGCGCCGCATGAATCGAGAGAAGTCAAGAATGATACCTGGCCCAAGAGATTGCCCAGCCAGCCCCGTTCCACCGCCACGAGGAAACAACGGCAACGAGTTTTCAGCGGCGTACTTCACACACTGAGCCACATCGTCCGCATGCCTCGGCCGAACGACCGCGAGAGGGGCTATTTCATATACACTGGCGTCACTAGCATACAATTGAGTTCGCAGTGGATGGCAATAAACTTCGCCATCCAACACTCCTCTCAAGTCGGCTTCAATTCGCGACTGGTCCGCATCCATTCAGTTATCCATTCTTCGTTTGAAACTCCATGTCGAAACGATTACCGCTAGTTTCCTGCAATTCGGGCCTTGCGTGAATTGCGAGTGGGCTGTCAGTGTCTAACGTTTCATTTTCTCTTCCGGCGACTTCGGCTTTCAAACCATCCCTCGTTCCGCTTTGAATCGACCTATACGAAAAGCGTTGAAATCACCAGCACCGGTCGATCGAATCATTTCCCAATCTGAGCTACAAGATGTTCCGACGGACCGACATTGTACCAGAATGCGACGGATTTTGCCTCCGCCTCTTTCCGCTCGCCGACGAGCAACTATTCTAACTCCCGCAGCATTGGTTCCAAAATCCACATAACATACTGGCGAAGCCGAAACAGGAACCATCAGGGGCGGGCAACCCTTTTGCACAAGCAGAACGCAGCTTCTCGACTTTCATGATCAAATCAGAACACCAAAACAAAATCGTTTGGCACCCATTGAACCGAACACGGCGGAAGTGATCGAACTGCATGGATCTTCAGCCGCGCTACGCGATTTAAAAGAGTCGATCAATTCGTTGTAACGACAAAGCAGCTAGCGGCGGCATTTTGGCCTCGAATGAACTTGCGATGGCGATTGGCTGCCGATTCCTTTAGGCTTTTGGGGGAGCCAGCAGCTCCGCCACGACCAAAGTACTTTCGGAAGCCCCACACCAAGTCGA